>DASYBN010000158.1:0-12607 GCA_036500785.1 Acidobacteriaceae bacterium | reverse complement strand
CGCGTCAAGATCCACAAACGTCGCCGCCATCTTGCCCCAGTCGCGCAGCTTGAGTGCGCGCTTGCCGACGCGGGCTCCGGTCACAACACCGATCGCATCCGTCGCGCAGCGGTCGATCTCGACGAACACGACCGGCCGCTTGCGGTCAGGGTTGAGCTCCCCGTTCGGCAGCGTGCGCTTGCGCGGCTCGCGAATGCCCAGCCGATTCATCGCGAGCATGGCCATGCGCACACCGAGG
Organism: Acidobacteriaceae bacterium; assembly: GCA_036500785.1. Lineage (GTDB taxonomy): Bacteria > Acidobacteriota > Terriglobia > Terriglobales > Acidobacteriaceae > Granulicella. Next base: position 12,369 of record DASYBN010000158.1, on the reverse strand, counting down.
ATCTGCCCCGCGCACAGATGACCATGCGCAAGTTCCGCCTCGTGAAGCAGCTCGTCAAGTTCCGCATTGTCGATCGTCGCCAAGGGAGTCGCGGCCATGAATTCGATGCTACGCCTGTGCATGGCATCCTAGTTGAAACGAGGATCGCGATGGCGACATTGCAGTGGTGGCAGACAGGCGTTATCTACCAGGTTTATCCACGCAGTTTTCAGGACACGAATAGCGATGGCGTGGGCGATCTGCCCGGAATCACGGCGCGGCTGGATTATCTCGCCGGCCTGGGTGTCGATGCGATCTGGATCTCGCCGTTCTATCCGTCGCCAATGAAAGACTTCGGCTACGACGTAGCGGACTACACCGGAGTTGACCCCATGTTCGGCACAATGGAGGATTTCGACACCCTGCTGCGCAAATCGCATGCACGCGGGCTGCGAGTGATCCTCGACTTCGTGCCGAACCACAGCTCGGATCAGCATCCCTGGTTCATCGATTCGCGCTCCTCCACATCAAGCGCAAAGCGCGACTGGTATCTCTGGCATAAACCGCTGCCGCCGGCCGACGACTGGAAACCTGCAAGCGAGCGCCTGCCGAACAACTGGATGTCCCATTTCGGCGGTCCCGCGTGGCAGTGGGATCAGCAGACGGAGCAGTTCTATCTGCACTCCTTCCTAAAGGAACAACCGGACCTCAACTGGCGAAACACCGACGTGCGCGAGGCGATCTACGGCGCAATGCGTTTCTGGCTCGAGAAGGGCGTCGATGGCTTCCGCATGGATGTGCTCTGGCTGCTGATCAAAGATGCGGAGTTCAGGAGCAATCCGCCGAACCCGGACTATCACGGCGACATGCATGATTTTGCGTCGACGCTACCCGTCTACAACTCCAACCGTCCGGAGACGCACGAAGTTGTCGCCGAAATGCGCGGGCTCATGGACAGCTACGCCGCAACGCTGCCCGAAGCTTCGCATGCAAGCGAAGCGAGTTCGACCCTGGAGTTGAAATCGGCGCGCTCGCATCGTGTGCTCATCGGCGAGATCTATCTGCCGCTGCCGGAGTTGGTGCAGTACTACGGAATGCCAGTGCAGGGTGGGCCGGCGGAATTGCCGACGCCGGAGACACAGGAGCTGAACGGAGCGAACCTGCCGTTCAATTTTCACCTCATCCTGACCGAGTGGAAGTCGAGTGCGATCGCGCAGATCATCCGTCAGTACGAGCAGTTGCTCCCGCCGGGCGGATGGCCGAACTACGTGCTCGGCAATCATGATCAGCCGCGGCTGGCGTCGCGCGTCGGACCGATGCAGGCACGTGCAGCAGCAATGATGCTGCTCACGTTGCGGGGCACGCCGACGATGTACTACGGCGATGAGCTCGGCATGGAAGACGTGCCGATCGCTCCCGACCAGGTCAAAGATCCGGCCGAAAAAAATGAGCCGGGCAAGGGCCGCGGGCGCGATCCGGAGCGCTCGCCGATGTTGTGGGTGGACGGTTCGAATGCCGGCTTCACCGCACCGGACGTGACGCCCTGGCTGCCGATTGAATCCGATTGGAAGACAAAGAATGCAGCAACGCAGCAGCGCGATCCGAAGTCGATGCTGACGCTGTATCGCAGTTTGCTCGCGCTGCGGCGCCGCCACGACACACTGCACGCCGGCGCGATTGCAGACGTTGCGGCGGAGGGCGACGTGCTGCGCTACAGGCGCGTCGGGCTGCCGGACGGCGAGAGCACCGACTTTCAGGTGCTGCTGAATTTGGGCAGCGATGTGGCGCATGCGCAATGCGCGCCCGGCACGGTCGTCCTTACCACCATGCTCGATGGAGCCGGTGCCCGTATCGAGAGCGAGGTCACGCTCGAATCGGGCGAGGGGTTACTGATCGCGCTGGATTGATCGCCGACTTCAACGCTCAGCTATCCGATTGATAGCATGACTGTCACGATGCAACGACGCGATCTCCTGAAGCTCTCGCCCCTGGCCCTCACCTCATCGTTCGGGATCACTGCGCTGGCACAAGGCGGCGCAGTCGATCGAGAGGTCAGCCGACCGCTCTACGATGTGCGCACATTCGGCGCGACCGGCGATGGAAAGACGGTAGATTCCCCGGCGATCAACAAGGCAATCGAAGCGGCCGCAGCTGCTGGTGGCGGAACGCTGGTGTTCCCTGCAGGAACATACCTGTGCTTTTCGATCCACTTAAAGACCCATGTTGATCTGTGGCTGGAGAACGGCGCAACCATTCTTGCCGCCGACTCGCCCAAGCCCGGCGAGACGACCGGCTATAACGGGGGCGCGTATGACGCCGCAGAACCGAACGGCGCGAACGGAATCTGGGAGCCGTATCAGGACTATGGCCATAACCATTGGCACAACTCGCTGCTATGGGCAGAGAACGAGCACGACTTCGGAATCTGCGGCACAGGCCTGATCTACGGCAAAGGGCTTTCATTCGGAATGACGGGAACGCGTGGCGACTATCCAACATACGTCGCGGAGCAGGCGGGCGTGGGCAATAAAGCAATTGCGCTCAAGAACTGCCACAACGTGACGCTGCGCGATTTCTCGATCCTGAAGGGCGGCCACTTCGCGCTGCTCGCTACCGGCGTCGACAACCTCACGATCGACAACGTGCTCGTAGACACCGACCGCGATGGATTCGACATCGATTGCTGCCGCAATGTGCGCATCTCGAACTGCACGGTGAACTCGCCGTGGGACGATGCGATCTGCCCGAAGTCGAGCTACGCGCTGGGATACGCGCGCTCCACTGACAACGTGACGATCGCCAACAACTACGTGACCGGAACGTACGAGCTCGGTTCCGTGTCCGCGGGCACGTGGAAGCGATCTCCAGACGACGCGCATACGTACCGCAACGGCCGCATCAAGTGCGGAACTGAATCCAACGGCGGCTTTCGCAACATCACCATCACCGGCAATGTGATGGAAGGCTGCAAGGGAATCGCACTCGAGACGAGCGACGGCGCGTTCCTCGAGGACATCGCCATCACCGGCAACACGATGCGCGAGATCGTCGACGCGCCGTTATTTCTGCGGCTGAACCGCCGCAACCGCGGGCCGAAGGAGACAATGCGCAAAGGCACTCTGCGGCGAGTGCTGATCTCCAACCTCGTGAGCTATGACTCAGCTTCTTCCACTTCATCGATATTCTCTGGCATTCCGGAGAACCTGATCGAAGACGTGAAGCTCGCCAACTGTTTCTTCGGGCACCGCGGAATGCCGAAGGAGATCGGATCGCAGCCAATGCCGGACTGGCATACCCTCCGTGTGCCGGAAGATGAACAGGTCTATCCGGAACTGCTGCACTTTGGCCCGACGCCTTCGAATGCATTCTTCATCCGCCACCTGAGGAACCTCGAAATGAGTCACGTGGAGATCGCGCCGTCGAACCCTGATCCGCGCCCGGCATTCTGGCTCGAGGATGTGCACCGCGCGGACTTCTTCGCGATCACAGCGCCGCCGCAGCCGAACTTTTCGCTCCACAATGTGACGGACCTGAGAATTCTCTGGTCGCGCGCGACGAAGGACACAGCGTTCGCGAATGTCAGCGAACAGATGATTTAGTTTGGAAGCGAGGTGAACGATGCCGAACATCACGCCGTTCCTATGGTTCGACAGCAACGCTGAAGAGGCCGTGGATTTTTACCTGGACATCTTTCCGAACTCGCGCCGCGCGGGCGAGCTGCGTTCCGGCGATGCAGGCCCCGGACCGAAGGGCTCGATCGTGACAATCTCCTTTGAGCTCGACGGCAAACCGTTCACTGCACTGAACGGCGGCCCGGGCGACCCGTTCAACAACGCAGTCTCGTTCTTCGTCCACTGCAAGGACCAGGCGGAGATCGATCACTACTGGACGAAGCTGCTCGACGGCGGCGGTGCCGAGATCGCGTGCGGCTGGCTCAAAGATCGCTTCGGCGTGCGCTGGCAGATCGTTCCGGAGAACGTCATGGAGCTGGTACGGCCCGCTGCGGCCATGCGAGCAATGATGCAGATGAAGAAGCTGGACATCGCCGCCTTGAAAGCAGCCGCGAATGAAAGCTGACCGCAACGCTAAGATAGTGAAATGACGTACTGGATTGCGCGTGGCACGCAGGTGTTCGGGCCGTACGAGGCGGACGAGGTCTACCGTCTGCTCGCGAGCGGCAACGTGCTGCCAACCGATATGGCTCGCGCGGACGGCGCGCAGCAGTGGCTACTCGTCGCAGAGCTCTTCCCTGCGCGCGCGACTGCGGCCGCAGCCCCTGCCCCGTTGCCGCTGTATCCCGATCCACCCGACCTTCCCTGGTGGGTCGCATTGCTGCTCGGCATCGTGACCGGCGGCCTCTTCTTCGTCGTGTGGGACGTCGTCGAAGCCGCGTGGATGCGGCGTATCTCTGCCCGAAGCGTCGCGCTGGGATTGTATGTGGTCGTCGCGATTCTGTATGTTCTGCGGCTCCCGCAAGAGTGGCACAGCGTCGCGTACAACGCCTTCAGCGGGCCGCCGGTTATCCAGACACCGCTGGGTAAAACAGTCGGCCTGGCAGCACTCGCGCTCGCCATCGCCGCACGGTTTGTGTTTCGCGAGGAGCTGCTGCGGCACTTTAACGGACCGGAACCGCTCGGCCTCCGCCTGAACGCGTTCTGGACGCTGCTCTTCGGCGGTCTCTACTTTCAGTTTCACTTCAACCGCATCAACGAGCGCAAGCGGATGCTGCGCGTCAGCATGCCGGGCTGAAGCTCTGGCCTCGAAATGCAAAGGCCGCGCTCCGAGAGCGCGACCTTTGTGCTTTTGACTTCAGTGAGACGTTAGCTGTGCGAAGCGGTTGCAGCCGCCGGTTCCGGAGTCGAGGTGCTGGAGCTCGAGGAGCTCGCGCTCGATCCGCTGCCGCCCTTGGCTTCCGCGCCGGGCTTGCGAATGTCGATGCCGCCCTTGAAGAACGCGCCGTCCTCGATCGAGATGCGGGCCGCGACGACGTCGCCGGTGAGCGAGCCTTCGCTGCGGATGTCGACGCGGTCAGAGGCCTGGCAGTTGCCGCGGACCTTGCCGAGCACGACGATCTCGCGTGCCATGATGTTCGCCGCAACCTGGCCGTTACGGCCGACGGTCACGCGGTTCCCCGGCAGATTGATCGCGCCTTCCACCTTGCCGTCAACGTACAGCGACTCGGAGCCGGAGAGCTCGCCTTTGACGACGAGGCTCTTGCCGATCGTCGCCTGCTCGCCGCTCGCGGTGGCCGCAGCGCCGGTGGTGCGTGTGGCGTCAAAGGCTGGGGTCCCAGCGGGGGGCTGGGGACGCGCCGGCTCAGGGGTGGGAGGCGTTTGAGCGCCAGGCTGGTTCGGTTTCCACATAGTTCGATTTTCCTTTCCTCGTCAGGAGGGGTTCTCTCGCAGGTTTCGAGCCGCCCACGCCGATGCGCGTAACACAGCCTCTGGCCCCGTGCTCAGTCCACCATACTCCATTTGGCCGGAAACTTGCCTACGCCGGTCCAGGAGAGGAATCCCGCAGGATTCCCGGTAAATACAGGCAGAACTTCGGTATTTGGACGCACCGGAACCGACTCCGGCACTGTGGAAAGACCTACATAAATTGGGTGAGGGCAGGCCCCGCCCCGGGCAGCCCCTACATCACCTGCAGGAACTGCTCGGACACCGGGTTTTCAAACTGCGAGTAGTCGCGCGTGACGACCGTCAGACCGGACCCGGTCACAAAGTAATTCTTCTTGTCCTCGGCCGGATCGTAGCCGATCACCGTGCCGTCGGGGATATGCACATCGCGATCGATAATTGCGTGGCGTATACGGCAGTGCCGGCCGATATTCACGTGCGAGAAGATGACGCTCGAGTCGATATCCGCATAGCTGTTCACGCGCACATCATGCGACAGCACCGAGTTGCGCACTACCGAGCCCGAGACGATCGATCCCGCCGACACGATCGAGTTGATCGCCATACCCGTGCGGCCCGGCTCGCCAAACACAAACTTCGCCGGCGGATACTGATACGCGCGCGTGCGCATCGGCCACGCTTTGTCGTAGAGGTTGAAGGTCGGCGTGACCGAGGAGATATCCATGTTGGCCTCGTAGTAGGCCTCCAGCGTGCCCACATCGCGCCAGTAAAGAGCGCGCTGCTTGTTCTCGTCGACAAAGTTGTACGCGCACATCTTGTACCTGCCGAGCAGCTTGGGCAGAATGTCATGCCCGAAATCATGGCGCGAGTCAGGATCTTCGGCGTCCCGCAGAAGCTCGGGAATCAGCACATCTGTATTGAACAGATAGATGCCCATCGAGACGTCGACCATATCCGGATTGAACGGCGAGCGGATGCTGGTCTCCTTTGGCTTCTCGACGAAGCCGGTGACCTCTCCGCTCTTCGCGACCTCGACGACGCCGAACGCCGAAACCTCATCGGGGGTGATGGGTAGCGTAGCAATCGTCACGTCCGCGCCGGAGTTGCAGTGATGCTCCTTCATCAGCGCGTAGTTCATCTTGTAGATGTGATCGCCGGAGAGGATGAGCACGTGCTGGGGCTCCTCGGAGCCGATCGAATAGATGTTCTGAAAAACCGCGTCGGCCGTGCCCTGGTACCAGGACTTCGAGACGCGCTGCATCGGCGGAAGGATCTCAATAAATTCGCCGAGCTCACCGGCAACCACCGTCCCCCATCCCTCGCGGATGTGGCGATTAAGCGACAGTGCCTTGTACTGCGTGAGGATGTAAACGTGGCGCAGGTCGGAGTTGATGCAATTCGACAGTGTGATGTCGATGATGCGGTACTGACCCGCGAAAGGAACCGCCGGCTTGGCGCGGTCGCGCGTCAGGGGAAAGAGTCGTTCGCCGGCGCCTCCGGCGAGCAAAACACCGAGCGTGTCTCTCATCGTTGGAACTACCTCGTGCGCTCCACTCCCGTCTGACGCAAATTTCAGGGGCCGGGACGCACGAGTCTAGCACGCAAGGCAGCGATTTTGAATAGGCGCGCCGAAAACCGGCCGAAAGCGGCGGACGAAATAAACGTCCTTGCCCTAAGACGACGAGCCGGCGTCGTGCTCTTCAGTGGTAATTCGCAACGACTTCAGGAAGGTCAGATCGTTGCGTGTGAAGGGTCCCTGTGCGGGCTCGTCCCCGTTCTCCGCCGCAGTCTCCTCCACTTCGTTCAGACCAATTGTCGCCTCCAGCATCAGGAGCACATCGAACCCCTGCTCTCTGATCTCCCGGACGACACCCGCAATCTGCTCGCTCTCAGAGACGGATTCGTGAATTGCCTCGCCGAGCTTCTGAATGAGGTCCTTGACCTGTTGATTCAACGCCACCTCCCGCTCATCTGCTGGAACGCCCCTGGACCGCATCGGGTATTCCCAAAAAACGGGAACGGCAATTGCGGATAAATCTTCTTAACAGACTACGGCAAATACAACCAACAGACTACGCCGAGGCAGCGGCTCCGCCAAGATGAAAGACACGCGCCGTCACACGACAGTGTGATGATCGGCCCATGCGGACTCCAGACGATGCGCAAGCTCGTCTACAGGTTCGCCGCGCTGCCGGTTCCAGATCATCACGCCTGCGACCGCGCCGCAAACCGCTCCCGCCACCCAGAAAAATGTCTTCATGCGTTCGTTCACTCCCTTATAGAGACCTTGGATGGCGGTTCGGCGCAATTCGTTTTGCGGCGCGCGAAAGCCATGCCGCGAAAGCAACGCCAGTCCACGTAAACTGGAACGCATGGACCGGGTGAAATTCGGGCGGGCGCTGGGATACGGCGCGCGACATGCCGCCAAAACGCTGGCGCAGGCCGTCGACGCGGCGAGCACGCCCAATCCGGCGTCGAGATCCTCAAATGCGGCGTCCCCGAGTTCGCAACCACGCCCCGCCGCGCCGCCGTTCCGCGTTCCCGATCCGCAGACCGTGCGCGCAGCGGGTCGCCAGGCGAAAAGCTCGTTGAGCGCGCCTATCGTGCGTTTTTCGAGCGTCATCTGGCTGCAGGTAACCGGCATCTTCTTCGCATTAGTCGCCTTCACCATGGGCACAGCCGCGTGGCGGGCCCGCGCCGGCCTCCACGCATCGGCCGGTTCCAGCGGCGCGCTGAAACTGTATGCCTACGCAGCGGTCTGCGGGCTGTTTATCTACTTCACCGTCAGCAGCTTCGTGCGCGCGGCTCGGCGGTAAGCAACCCGGCGGTAATCGGGCGCGCACCGAAGCCTGAGGCGTTTAATATCGGGAGGCGCCCCACCGCACCATGGCGCCCTGAGCGCGAGGCATCACAAAAGTATGGAATCGACGACAGTACAGACTCCCCTTCGCCGCACCGCCCTTCACGCCACGCACCACACGCACAAAGCGCGCATGGTCGACTTCGGTGGATGGGACATGCCCGTGCAGTATCGCGGCCTGATCGAAGAGCATATGGCCGTGCGCACTGGCGTCGGCATCTTCGACGTCTCGCACATGGGCGACATCCAGCTGCGCGGACCGAACTCGCTCGCCGCCGTGCAGCGCCTGCTCATGAACGACGCCAGCAAGATGCAAATCGGCCAGGCCCACTACTCCGCGATGCTCTATCCGGCCGGCACCTTCGTCGACGACGTCGTCCTCCACAAGCTCGGCGACAACGACTTCCTCATCGTCATCAACGCCGGCACGCGAGAAAAAGATGTGCAGTGGGTGCGCAAGACCATCGGCAGCATGGGCGGCGTGCACATCATGGACGTCAGCGACTACTACACTCAGCTCGCGATTCAGGGACCCAAAGCCAAGGACACGCTGCAGAAGCTGACCAAGGTCGACCTCACGCCGATCAAGAACTACTGGTTCACGTGGGGCACGGTGGCCGGCTGCCACAACGTGCTCATCGCGCGCACCGGCTACACCGGCGAGGACGGCTTCGAGATCTACATCCCCTCCGACGAGCCCACGAGCTCGCGCGTGTGGGGCGAGGTGCTGGACGCCGGCGCGGAGTTCGGCATTCAACCCTGCGGTCTCGGCGCGCGCAACACGCTGCGGCTTGAGGCCGCGATGGCGCTCTACGGCCACGAGATCTCCGACACGATCAACGTCTTCGAAGCCAACCTCGGCCGCTACTGCAAACTCGACAAGGGCTCCGATTTCGTCGGCCGCGACGCGCTCGTCGATATCGAAAAGAACGGCGGCCCGAAGCGCAAGCTGGTTGGCCTGGAGATGATCGACCGCGGCATTGGCCGCGATGGCTACCCCGTGCTCTCTCTCGACGGCGAACGGATCGGCGAAATCACCTCCGGCTCACCCGCGCCGTTCCTGAAGAAGAACATCGCGCTCGCATACGTTCCGGTTGCGTACACCGAAATCGGCACCGAAGTCGGCGTCGAGATTCGCAGCCAAAGCGTGAAGGCGAAGGTTGTCCCGACGCCGTTCTATAAGCGCCCGAAGCCCGCAGCCGTAGCGCCGATTACCGCGCCGTTGTCCTCGTAAGCTTCACCACTCGTTGTCGCCGATCGGCATACCCGGCGGCGCTTCGATCAGCTTCACAGGCACAAACTTCTCCGGCGCGCGCTCAAATTCCTGGATCCGCTCGATCATCGCCGCGCGGTGTATTGCCTCGGCCGAATCACTCGGCGGCGCCTCCGCAGTCCACTGCTTCAGCAGATCGTTGATATGCCAGCGCGTGATCGCACGCACCTGGCTTGACGCCTTCTCGTTCACCGCAAGCGCGAGCATCGCCTCGAGGGCGCGGAACTCGACCGCGCGTTCCACCTCAGACGACATCGTGTGTCCGCCCTCGATGCGTCTCGCGGTCGCGGCCGAGATAGCTTCCATCAGCACGCGCAGTGACGTGCTCGAAGGCGGAGTGCGCATGTGATACTGCACAATCCGCGCCGCGCGTTCAGGGGCAAGCAGTAGCTGCAGCGTCATGTCCGCGGCCGCTTCGGCCGACGCCACCGGATCGAAAGTGAGTCCGGTCTCCGCAGGCAGGTCCTCACGCGTTCGTGGCAGACCGGGAGGCCGAGGCGGAAGAATCGCCAGCAGCGATTCAGGCAGCGTGAGCACCTCCGGCGAAAGCGTCTTCAGGACCGCCGCAATTGCTTCCTTCTGCTGTCCGTTCGACACAACCATCGGCATCGGCTGTCCATCGCCGCGCACGTTGTAGCGGTAGTCCAGTCCGCCGATCTCCTTAGCCGCCGCTTCGGTTTGGTAACGATGAAACAGATACAGCGGAACCAGCGTGTCCTCGAGCTGTGCAAGGTCTGTGCCCGGCTCGATCGCCTTCTCGCCGAAGCGCGCCAGCGCGGCGGAGCGGATCTCGAGCACGCGATCGAGCTCCGCGGCGGGATCGGTTCCGTTGTCCCACAGGTGCGCGTGCGGATGCGCCGAGCCGAGCGGCCGCGCGTCCTCGTCCGTGATGTAAATCAGTCCCGTCTTCTCCGACTCGCGCAAAATTCTGTCGAGCGCTGCAGCGTCTTCGACTGGCTTGCCGTTGTGGTCGAACTCGCGATAGCCGTAGTCAATCGCAACCTTGTCCCAGAGGCCAATCCCGGCGGGATACGCTTCGCTGAGATTCGGCACACCGTCCTTCAGCGTGACGTACGGCGCCGGGTAGTCCATCACCGAGACCGTCTGCGTGGGCGGATGCGGGAAGCTCGACGCAGCGAAGTTGTGGGCGAGACCCAGCGTGTGTCCAGTCTCGTGCGCGGCAAGCTGGCGGATGCGCTCGAGCACCATCTGCAATGCTGCGTCAGAGTGCGTGTTGCCGTTCGCGTACGGTGACAGCAGCGCTTCGGCGATCAAAAAATCCTGGCGCGCGCGCAGGCTGCCGAGCGTCACGTTGCCCTTGATAATCTCACCCGTGCGCGGGTCGGCAATCGCTGCGCCGTAGCTCCATCCGCGCGTGTAGCGGTGCACCCACTGGATGATGTTGTAGCGCACGTCCATCGGGTCGGCGCCTTCGGGCAGCAGGTCCACGCGGAAGGTGCCAGGCGCCCAGCCCGCGGCCTGAAACGCCTGGTCCCACCAGCGCGCGCCTTCGACGAGCGCAGAGCGAATCGGCTCGGGCGCGCCGCGGTCCACGTAATACTGGATCGGCGCAACGGCCACGCACGCGCGCGTGCAGTTGGGATCGCGCTTGATGAGCCGATGCCGCAGGATGAAGTTCTGATCGAGCGGCTCGCCCAGCGGAGCATTCAGCTCGCGGTAGCTGGATGGGAAGTACCCTGCACGCGGAGAGAAGCGCCGCGGCGTGAAGCCGGGCCGCGGAAGCTCCAGGAACGACTGGTGCTCACGCACCGTCATCGCGCGCGGATCGGGCGTGACGTCGTTCACGAAGTTCGCGTGCGCGGCGTCGTCGGTCGCGAACGTAAGCTCGGCTTCGACCTCCGTGTTCTTCGGGAACGCCTTCGTGCGATCTAGCGCAATGGTGGAGCGCGCCACATCGACGTGATAGCTTCCCTGCTTCGCGCGCGCGACAGCTTCCGTGACGTGATGAACGTCGCGCAGGAAGAAGTCCGTCGCATCAACGAGCACCGTTCCATCAGCGCTCTCCGCTTCGACCTTGAACCCGCCGAGCACCGACTCGGGAAACGATTGTGCAACCGCGAGCTGTTCGGCCGGATCGTTGGAGCTGGTGCGGAAGGCCGCGTTCGGCTCGACGAGCAGCAGTTTCGGTCCGGTGCGCTCAAAGTGCACGATCCGCCCCTCCGCAGTCTGGCCGCGATCAAGCCCGAGGTCGTTCGATCCAGTGCCGAACGGCAGCGAGTCGGTATACAGCAGATCGGCAGACCGCGTGTGCGCGGCGTTGGCAGCGAGCGGAACCTCGAGATACAGCTTGCCGGACTTCGCGTCCCAGTCGAGTGCAAGGAGACCGGGCATGTGCTGCATGGAAGCGGTGCGTGAAGCCAGGCTTGCTGCGGGCTTCGTCTCGCCGGGTTCGGCCGTCTGTTTCGCCTCCACGTTCAGCGTGCAGAAAAAGGCCATTGCCGTAAGCAGGATCGCAGAAGGACGCATGGCTCGTTGTACCACGCGACGCGCGCGCTCGAATTCTCGCCCGAAGTGGCGTAGGATCGGTCCACTCGGCCCCGACACCTGTTCTTACAGTTCACTTCCCAAGAGGTGCGTCATGGTGGTTGGAATCCCGCTGCACGCGTTCACGATCCTGCATGTAGTGATCAGCATCATCGAACTGATCGCGGGAGTCGTCGTCGGCATGGAGCTGCTGGCAGCAAGGCGCAGTGCGCTCACCGGTCTGTTCCTCGCGACAGCCGCGCTCACAACGATTACCTCGTTCCTGTTCCCCTTCCACGGGATGACACCGGGCATCGTGCTCGCGATCGTCTCGCTGCCGCTTCTCTTGCTCGCGGCTGTTGGCCTCTACGGCGCGCATCTCCGCGGAGCGTGGAGGACCGTCTACGTCATCT
>DASYBN010000157.1:0-7085 GCA_036500785.1 Acidobacteriaceae bacterium | reverse complement strand
AGTTCCAACACGTTCAGATTGATCATCGCGGAGTTATGCATCAGCTGCGCATCATGTTCGCCCGTAAAGATGTATCCGGCTCCGCCCATATCTGCGGCGAGTTGGTAGACGTCCGTAATTCCGTCGACGGCGTTCCGGACTACCTCGGGGATGCGCAGATCGCCGAGTACAAACTCATCCGCGACAGAGGCCCCAAACTCCGGCGACTTGATATCGACGCCGCGCACCCAGAAGCCTTCCTCCTTCAACCGCCTTACGAGGTGGCCGCCGATGAAGCCTCCAGCTCCAGCAACAAGTACACGCGTATGCTTCATACAATTCCTCTCGTTGGAGATGTGTTTCGACTTGGGCGGAAACGCTCAGACGACCTGGAGCGCGCAGGCAAGAACAGAATGAGAACGAGGGCTCTTCCGGAATTACGGAAGCTGGCTGATCATCCGTGCGTAGCGCGCGCGTGTCGACGCAGATGCAGCCGTGGATGCAAGCTCCCTTAGCTCGTCCTTGGACGGACTAAGCTTCAAAGGAAGACTTCTCCAGTAAAACTTCAACGTATCTGACCGCCACGTGGAATAAATTTCATCCCATGACTTACCCGACTCGCCGGCAAATACCAGGTTGCTAGGATTGAGAACACGGCGTGCATCCTGGAAACGGCAGTCTATGGAGATGCGCATCCGATTGGATACGTTGGGGGATGCAGCGTGTACCGTCAGGCTGGGAAAGATCAGTACGTCGCCGGCATAAAAACCGCCTCCCACCCACTCGTCTCCTGCCGCAGCTTCGAGTGGAATCTGGGGAACATGAAGGTGTTCTCTTTGATGCTCTTGAACTCCGAATCTGTGTGATCCCTCGAGGATCTGAAGCGGACCCTGTTCTACGGGGCAGTCATGCAGCGGGATCCATACTGTGAAGAACTGGGGATCTCCTCCCATGAACTCGTAATCCTGATGGGCTCGCACAAAGAGACGGTCACAGTTGGGGAAGATGAGACGGCCAATCGGCTTTGGATGAATCAGAGGATGCTCTCCGACCAGCATCTTCATTAGGTTGCGCAGCGCTACGTGGTGTGGCAGCGCATGAAAAGATTCAAGTCCAAACACCTCGCGGTAGACCCTTTTGAACTCAGCGTCCGGATCGCCATAATCTGCACCCTCTGCAGGAATACGGTCGACAGCCGGAGAGTCGGGGCTCAGCCACCCATGCGCGGAGAGGACCCTTGTGACGTCGTTCAACACAAGTTCTAAATCCGGCCGGGGCAGCAGCCCACGAATCAGAGCGTAGCCTTTTGACCCAATCTGGGAGCGTAAAAGCTCGGGGGTAAGATTCGCCGCGTCCGTTTCTTCGAAGCTATTCACCGTCCTGTACCTCCGGATACTGCTGAGGGACAGGTTAGCGCTGGATGAGCTGCCCAGATGTCGCGCAGCGATCTGGCTTTTGTCACTAGATTGTCGTTCGTCATCCATCTCGTAGCGCCATGAAATCGACCATCGCGCGATGGTTGATGCTGGCCTGGCTCAGAGTCTTCCTGTTGGCGTCTTTCTCGCGTCCTTTACCGAGCAGACGCAGGATGTCCCGACGCATCGCCGACCAGCTTCTGGACGCGCCTACCGTGCTCAGACCACTCGATGTAGAACGTGCCGCTGGTGCCTTTCGCCGCTTGGGCCGCCAATCGGCACGACGAACGGTTCAGGCTGCCGTTGACCTTAAGTACGGGGCGAATTGCCACTTCCCATCGACTGCGAGATACTTCTTTAAAAGGGCGGGAGTAGTTCAGTGGCAGAACGTCAGCTTCCCAAGCTGAATGTCGCCGGTTCGATCCCGGTCTCCCGCTCCAATAAAGCTCCGGTCAGGCGATCACATTGGGGATCGCGAGCGGCAGCTTCACAACCATCGTTGAGCCCTTGCCCAGACCTTCGCTCATTGCCCGCACATCACCGCCGTGCTGGTGCACAATCGTGCGCACCAGAAAGAGTCCCAGGCCCGTGCCTTTGATCTTCACCCGATCGTTCGACGACGCGCGATAAAACCGCTTGAAGATACGCCGCAGATCAGAGGGCTGAATGCCCAGGCCGTTATCTGTAATGGTAAGAACGGCCCACGTATAGTGCTCGAGGCTAAGCCGGCACCGGACGTCTACACGTTGTGGCGAATACTTGACTGCGTTGTCCAGCAGATTGAGAACGGCCGTGCGGAGGTCGTCGGCGTTGGCTTGCACAAAAAGCCGAACATTGCCGGGCACGTCGTCCAGGCGAATGGCGTCTTCCGGGAGATGATGACGGCTCAGCGTAGTGGCGATGCACTCCGCGACGAGCGCCTTGAGTTCAATCCGGCTGCGCTGTTGCACACGTTCTCGCTGTCCAAGTTCGCCGGCCTTGAGCACCTGCTCCACGGTAGCGAGCAGGCGATCTGTATCGGAGCGCATCGTGCCGTAGAAGCGCTGCCGTTGCGACTCATCGACGGGATGCCGCTGCAGCGTATCGAGGTAGAGCCGAAGGCTGGCAATGGGCGTCTTGAGCTCGTGCGTTACAGCATTCAGAAACGAGTCCTGGCGTTCGTTCCGGCGGATCTCGCGAACCAGGAAGACGGTGTTGAGCACGACACCCGCAATAAGGATGGCGAAGAGAAAGACGCCGAGCACGTCGAGCGCGATGCGTCGTCCGTTGATGTGCACCCACGTGACGTTCAGCGCCACCGCCAGCACCGTGAGGCAGACGCCAAGGGTGGTAAAGAATGCGATGGCTCCGCGACGGCGCGTCAGGTTCATGCCTGCTCAGGAGTATACGGTCAGGCGCGACAATTGCCGTATCGGCGAAAAGAGAAAGGCCGCCCAATAGGCGGCCTTCTGTAGATATGGGAGATGACTCAGACGCCGGCCGGTCGCGGATCGCTCGGGTCAAACTTCGCGACCTGCACTCGCTTGGCGAGGCCGAGCTTCTCCATCAGCCAGATACCGTAGTAGTTCACGTCGAACTCGTACCACGCGAGGCCATGGCGCGCGCTGACCGGATGCGCATGATGATTGTTGTGCCAGCCTTCACCGCCGGTGAGCAGTGCAACCCACCAGCTGTTGCGTGAATCGTCGCGCGTCTCGAACCGCCGTGAGCCGAACATGTGCGTCGCGGAGTTCACCAGCCACGTTGCATGCAGGCCGAGCGTCACCCGCAGGAACGTTCCCCACAGCACCATGCCAACCGCGCCGACAATGCGATGACCCGGCGACAGTGCCGCGCCGAGCGCGACCTGCAGAAACGCCGCGATGGTCAGCGGAAGCCAGTGGTATTTCGAGAGCCACACCTGCGCGCGATCGCGCGTCAGGTCAGGAGCATAGCGGCCGAGCAGCGCGGTCTCGGAGTGCAGCGCGCGCCCGGAGAGAATCCATCCCGCGTGCGCCCACCACGTGCCCTCGTTAGGCGTGTGCGGGTCGCCCTCATGGTCAGAGTTCTGATGATGTACGCGATGCGTCGCCACCCAGAAGATCGGTCCGCCCTCAAGCGCCATCGTCCCGCAGGCCGTGAGGAAGTACTCAAGCCACCTCGGCACCTTGTATCCGCGATGCGTCAGCAGGCGATGGTAGGCCATGCCGATGCCCACATTGATCGCGAAGAAGTACATCACGAGTCCAACAAGCAGGTTCTTCCAGGAGAAGAAGAACAGCGCAGCGATCGCTCCGACATGGAAGGCCCCCATGAAGAGGCTGGTGATCCAGTTGATGCGTCCTTCCTGGTAGGTGCGGCCCATTCGCAGGTCCTGCTTCAGGCGGCGCTTTGTCTCGTCGACGCAGCCTGAGCGGTCCGAGTCGAGCGCGGGGGAAGGGAATTCGACGATGGAGGAGCGGATCTCTTCACGCTCTTGAATTGCGGTATCGATCAATGTTTTGGCCTTCAAAAGGACTTCTTAATCGAAGATACATCCGGTGTTTGCAGCTCTATGTAAGACTTTTGTAATGCCGCTCCACAGACGTACCACTCTTGTTGCAGCACTGCCGTATGTACTTGGTATTGGACACTTTTCGAACTCGTCAGCATCGTTCGCACAGGAGAGTCCTTCGCAGCGGATTGACCTGCCGACGAGCAAGCAGCTCTTTGTGCCGGCGCCCGGCGATCCACGGCGCGTAAACAGCTTGCCCCTTTCGCTAGCCGTCTCGCCTGACGGCAAATGGGTCGTATCGCTGAACGCGGGCTACGGGACCGTCGAGTCGAATTACATGCAGTCGCTTTCGGTGTTGAACACGAGCACAGGCGGCGTGCAGGATGTGCCGGATGACCGCACGCCGCTGGACGCGCCGCAGACGTTCTACTCCGGGCTCGCGTTCAGTGCAGACGGCACGCATCTGTATGCCAGCCTCGCCTCAACAACGAACCCGGAGGGTGACGGCGCGGAGGCGACTGGCAACGGCGTCGCCGTCTTCGGATTCCGCGACGGTACGCTGAAGCGCGAACGCCTGCTGAAACTGCCGCTCGTGTCACTCCCTCCGGGCAAGACGACCGCACTGCGGCCCGCTGACGGTGGCCGCAATGGCATTCCGTTCCCGGCAGCTATCGCGGTAATCCCCGGCGCGCAGGAGCGTCTGCTGGTTGCGGAAAATCTCTCCGATAGCGTGGCCGTCGTGAATCCTGCGGCAGGAACTGTGCAGCAAACCTTCGATCTCAGCGTCGGCCCCGACGTGCCTTCCACCTACCCGATCGCCCTTGCCGTGAGCGCCGATGCCTCCCGAGCATTTGTTGCGCTGTGGAATGCAAGTGAAGTCGTGGAGCTGGATCTTCTGCATGGCACGGTGGTGCGCCGCGTGGAGCTGATGAAGGGCCACTCGCCAACCGCACCCGGCTCGCATCCGTGCGCTCTGCTTCTCGACGAACGCGCGGGAGTTTTGTACGTTGCCCTCGCGAATCGTGATGCTGTCGCGGCGTTGCGCGTGAGTGGAAAGCACCATAAACCGGAGCTCTCCGTCGCAGGCTACTTTGATACGCGGCTGCCAGGCCAGAGCTACTTCGGCGCGGAACCTGACGCACTCGCAGAGAATGCAGACGGTACACAGCTCTACGCTGCAAATCTGGGCTCCGATGCAGTTGCGGTTATCGATCCACATCGCTTGACGCCGCTCGGTGATGCGCTCGGCATGACGGAGCCGATTGGCTTTGTTCCTACAGAGCTGATGCCGACCGCGCTGGCCTTCTCAGGCGAGACGCTCTACGTCGCAACGGATAAAGGCAAGGGCACTGGCCCGAATAACATGCCGCAGGCTCCTTCAAAGGACACCCAGCACGCTGGAGCACCGCGGCGCAGCTTCACATATTCGCCAACTCTGATCCACGGATCGCTGGCTTCACTCGGAGAGAAGCTCATTCGGGAGAACCTCAAGTCTTCGACCGAAGACGTACTCGAGAGCAACCGCATGCGAGCCGCCGAGTCGGGCGTCGCGTTCGCCAGCGGGCACAATCCGATCACGCACGTGATCTACATCATCAAGGAGAACCGAACATACGATCAGATTCTGGGCGACCTCGAAAACGGCGGTCGCCCCGTTGGCAACGGCGATCAGAAGCTGACGATGTACGGCGAGTCGATCACGCCCAACGAGCACAAGCTCGCCCTGCAGTTCGGCGTGCTGGATAATTTCTTCGACTCCGGCGAGGTCTCCGGCGAGGGCCACGTGTGGTCAACCGCCGCGATCGGCACGGATTATCTCGAGAAGACTTGGCAGATTAGCTATCGCGGACGGCAGCGCACCTACGACTACGAAGGAATGGTGGCCGATGGCTATCCGCTTCTGCAACATATTCCGGACGTAAACGAACCGGCCACTAGCTACATCTGGAGCGATCTTGCCGCTCATGGAAAGTCGATCTACCACTTTGCCGAATATGTGTCTTCGATCTTTTGCGGCGAGCCCTTGGCCGTGGAGCGAGCAAGGCAGGCTCGTGCGGCGGACCCGCGACAGGGGGCGATGTCCGGCGGCGAGACGGTGTGTCCATCATCCGACATCAAGCCTGGACAGCCATTGCCGCCCGAGTGGGGTGGCGGAACGAACCTGTGGCCTTGGGCGATTCCGCGGCTTGCTGCAAATATCGCGACAAAACCGGAACTGGTCGGTAACTTTGCGCCGGAGTCGCCGGACTTCAATCTCCGCGTGCCCGATCAGATTCGTGTGAACGTGTTTCTCGGGCATCTCGAGCAGTGGAAGAAAGATCGCGCCGCCGGACACGACACCATGCCGAACTTTATTCTGCTGCGTCTGCCAAACGATCACACGGCCGGAACAACGCCGGGGGGACCAACGCCGCGCTCATCAGTGGCCGATAATGATCTCGCTGTGGGACGCGCGGTTGAGGCAATCTCCCATTCAGCCTTTTGGGACGACACCGCGTTCTTCATTCTGGAGGACGATGCGCAGAACGGAGGCGATCACGTCGATGCGCATCGCTCCATTGCTCTCGTAGTCAGCAAGTACGCTCCACACCCAAAGGCTGACGCGTCCGCAGTGGTGGACAGCCGGTTTTACTCAACTGTGAGCGTACTGCGGACGATTGAGGCGCTGCTCGGGGTGCCGCCGATGAACAACAATGATGCATTCGCTTCGCTGATTTCAACCCTCTTCACCGGGCCTGGAGACCAGCCGCCGTACGACGCTGACTACTCCAATCGCGACAATCGTCTGATCTACACAGCCAACCAGACGAACGCGGTAGGTGCCGCTGCGTCCATGAAGATGGACTTCACGCACGCCGACCGTGCGCCCGCCGACAAGCTCAATCTGATTCTCTGGCAGGATGCGCGCGGCGCACAACCGCCTCCGGCGATTCTTCTCCAGAAGCATCCGAAGCACAAGGATGACGATGACGACTAGTCCCCATCGCGCGCATTAGCGGAGAAAAACACTTAGCTCTGCGGCGGCGGCGCGCAAATGCGGAAGGAAGCGCGTCTGCATCTCCAGCATCGGCATGCGTGGCGCATGTCCGCTGAGGTTAACGCACGCCACCACCCGCCCGTTCGGCGCCTGCACCGGAACTGCAAGCGAACGCAGCCCCACTTCGTACTCCTGATCGCAAAGCGCATATCCATTGCGTCGCACATTGCGCAGCGCAAGT
>DASYBN010000156.1:0-2085 GCA_036500785.1 Acidobacteriaceae bacterium | reverse complement strand
GAGATCCTCCCGGGCGTTCGCACCACCAACACGCCCTTCCTCGTCGAACCCGACCGCCGCGCCGCCATCGAGCGCGCCATCCGCTCCGCGCAGCCCGGCGACATCGTCCTGCTCGCCGGGAAGGGACATGAAAAGGTTCAGGTCTTCGCCGACGGCTCCGTTCCGTTCGATGATGTTCGAGAGGCCTCACGAGTCCTCAACCATCTCACCGAGGTGCGCGCTTGATCCTGACCCTGGGACAGATCGCCGACTGGATCCACGCCGAAGGCGACTTCGCGCCCAACCTCACCGCCGTCGGGTACTCCATCGACTCGCGCACCCTCACCACCGGCGAGCTGTTCTTCGCCGTTCGCGGCGAGCGCATGGATGGCCACGACTACGTGGAGGACGCGCTCACCAACGGCGCCGTCGCCGCTGTGGTCAGCATGCGTTGGCTCGCGCCCTCCACGGTCGACCCCACGAAACTTCTCCGCGTTCCCGAGGAAGATGGCGACTGCGTTCTCATGGCGATGCAGCGTCTTGCCAATCGCGTGCGCCGCGTGTGGGCAGGCCGCGTCATCGGCGTCACCGGCTCCGCAGGCAAGACGACCACCAAAGAGTGCATCGCTGCGGTGCTCGCGAAAAAGTTCGAGGTCCTCAAGACCACCGGAAACCTCAACAACCATTTCGGCGTGCCGCTGCAGCTGCTGCGCCTCGAGCCCCAGCATGAGGTCGCCGTGCTCGAGATGGGCATGAATCACGCCGGCGAGATCACCGCACTCACCCGCATCGCCGAGCCAAACTGGGGAGTCGTTTCCAACGTCGCGCCCGTGCATCTCGAGTTCTTTCCCGACGGCATCGCCGGCATCGCACGCGCGAAGTACGAGCTCGTCGTGGCACTTCCGCCCGACGGCTACGCGATCCTCAACGCCGACGATGAGCGCGTCGCCTCCTTCGCGCGCAACCAAGGTGAGCGTGCTCTGCTCTACGGCACCGAGCCCCGCGCCTACGTCCGCGCCGACGAGATACGCGACGAGGGACTGAACGGAATCCACTTCACTCTTGTCGTCGAAGATTTGATTCGAGAAGTCCGCCTGCAGCTCATTGGCCGCCACAATGTGCTTAACGCGCTCGCCGCCATCAGCGTCGGCCTGCTCAGCGAGATCGACATCGACACCTGCATCTCTGCTGTCGAAGAGATGCGCCCGACAGAGAAGCGCGGCCGCGTCGTCGAGTTCCACGGCGCCCGCCTCATCGACGATACCTACAACTCCAACCCGAAGGCACTTGCCTCCATGGTCGATGCGTTGCGGCAGACACCAGCGACGCGCCGCTTCGTTATCGCCGGCGAGATGCTCGAGCTCGGCCCCGACGGCGCCGCGCTGCACCGAGCCGCAGGCGAGCACATGGCTGGCCTCGACGGCGTCCTCGGCGTGCGCGGCCTTGCCGCAGAGATCGTCGAAGGCGCACGTTTGCAGGGTGTCACTGCCGAGTTCGTCGAGAGCCCCGGCGAGGCCAGCGTCTGGCTCGAACAGAACCTGCGCAAAGGCGACGTCGTTCTGCTCAAAGGCTCGCGCGGCGTACACCTCGAGCGCGCCATCGAAGCCTTGCAGGAGTAGCCCTCACGCAGGGGAGCAACCTTGGTTCGCCGCGCGTTTCGGCCCGGTTTTACGCAGGTGCCAAGCGTAAGATAGCGATGGACCGCGGCTTGCCGCGCGGCCATCCAGAACGCACGCGAGGCGGCTTCTTGCTTTATTGGCTGCTCTATCAAAAGCTCTTTCCCTATTTCCGGTACTTCCGGATCTTCCGCTACGTCACGTTCCGCTGTGTCTTCGCGAGCCTGACCGCGCTGATGATCGGGCTGCTCATCGGCCCCTTCGTCATCGAGCGCCTGCGCCAGTTCCAGATCGCGCAGTACATCCGCGAAGAAGGTCCGCAGAGCCACCAGAAAAAGGGCGGCACGCCGACAATGGGCGGCGTGCTCATCTGCATCTCCATCCTCGTTCCCACACTGCTCTGGAGCGATCTATCCAATCCCTTCGTCTGGCTCGTGATGTTCGCGACGATCGCGTTCGGCGCCATCGGCTTCGCTGACGACTACACCAA
>DASYBN010000155.1:0-11034 GCA_036500785.1 Acidobacteriaceae bacterium | reverse complement strand
AGGCGATCGCCGGTGTGCGCGAGAAGCTGCGGCTGCGCGAGAGCTACGGCGCGGCGCTGGTTGACATGGAAGCGGCGACCGTGGCGCGGCTGGCGAAGATGCGCGGCCTGCGGTTTCGCGCGATCAAGGGAGTCTCCGATGCACACGACTTTGAGATGGAGTCGATGAGTCGTTTCGCGGATGCGCACGGGCAGTTTCGCACCGGAGCATTTGCGCTGCACACGGCGCTTCGACCGCGAAGCTGGGGCGCGGCGATGCGTCTGGGGCGAGAGAGCAACCGGGCGCTCGAGAAGATGTGGGTCGAGCTGCGCGCGGTGATTGCCTCGGCGCAGTGACGGGGAGTAATTCGATATCCTTGAAGAGATGAGTGAACGTTTGCCGCAGACGATGCGGGCTGCTGTATATCGCGCGCCCGATGACGTGAGGACAGAGACGATTGCGGTTCCGGCGATTGGGCGCGGCGAAGTGCTGGTGCGCATCGACACGTGCGGGATCTGCGGAACCGACCTCAAGAAGATTCACACCGGATCGCACTCGGCGCCGCGCGTCTTCGGGCACGAGATGGCGGGAACGATCGCGGCGATTGGCGAGGGTGTTCGCGGGTTCGCGGTGGGCGATCGCGTGATGGCGTTTCATCACATTCCGTGCGGCGAATGCTTCTACTGCCGCAAGGAGACGTTCGCGCAGTGCGAGCGCTACAAAAAAGTCGGGACGACGGCCGGGATGGGCGAGGCGGCCGGCGGAGGGTTTGCGGAGTATATCCGGGTGATGGACTGGATTGTCGGAGATGGAATTACGACGGCGGGACTGGTGAAGGTTCCGGATGATATTCCGTTCGAGCAGGCGGCGTGGATCGAGCCGGTGAACACGTGCTTCAAAGCGGTGAAGCTGTTGGAACTGGAGCCGGATGAGACGGTGCTGGTGATCGGGCAGGGAAGCATCGGGATTCTGCTGGCAGCGCTGGCCGCGCAGACCGGAGCGACGGTGCTGACGAGCGATCTGTATCCGGAGCGACACGCGATCGCAGCGAAGTTTGGGTTGAAGCATCCTCTGGACGCAAGAGGCGATGTGGTTGCCGCGTGCAAGGCAGCGACGGAGGGCCGGGGAGCGGATGTAGCGATGGTTGCGGTGGGGTCGGACAGGCTGATTGCTACGGCGATGGATGCGATTCGGCCGGGCGGAAGAGTGATGCTGTTTGCATCGACGCAGCATGGCGAGGTTGGGTTCGATCCGGCGGCGGTGTGCATGGACGAGAAGACGCTGATGGGGTCATACTCGGCGTCAGTGGCAATTCAGCAGGAGGCTGTCGAGTTGGTGTTCGAGGGATACCGGTCAGGGAAGCTGGATCTGACGCAGCTGATCTCGCATCGATTTTCTCTGGAGGATGCGGCGGAGGCGGTGCAGTTGGCGGCGAATCCGCAGCCGGACTCGATGAAGATTGCGCTGAAGCCGTAGCTCGCTCCGCATACCTTTCAGGGCGTGGTTCCAACGGCAGGCGATCCGGCTTCTACGGTTTCGGGGATAAGGGTCTCGACGGGCGCGGTATTCGTGACGTACTTGAGACGAGCGCGGTGGAGCTGCTCGATCTGCGCGGGGCCGAGGGGCCGTGGAGAGCCGAGCTGTTGGCAGGCGAGGCCGACCTGGGCGAGGTGCTCGAGGGTTTCGGTGCGGAGGAAGGCGTCGAGCAGCGTGGAGCCGGAGGTGACGGAGCCGTGGTTTGCCATGAGGATGGCGTCGTGCGTGGGGATGAATGGAGCGAGGCTGGCGGCGACCTCGTCGGTGCCGGTGGTGGCGTAGCGGGCCAGAGGAACGGCCCCGAGGGTCATGATGGCTTCCTGGCAGAGGTGGTCGTCGAGGCCGCGGCCAGAGCAGGCGAATGCCGTGGCGATCGGCGGATGGGCATGGACGACGGCGTTCACGTCGGGGCGCAGATGGTAGATCGCCAGGTGCATGCTTAGCTCGCTGGTGGCGTTGCGCGTCCCGGCGACGAGCCGGCCGTTGAGGTCGACGATGACGATGTCCTGCGGACGGACGAAACGCTTGCTGAGGCCGGTTGGAGTGACGAGCAGGTGGTCGCGGTCGAGCCGCACGGAGAGGTTGCCGGAGGTGCCGGGAGCGAAGCCGAGGCGGGCGGTCAGGCGGCTGAAGCGCGCAAGCTGGCGGCGCAGTTTCTGTTGCGTTGGATTGGTTGCTGAGTGCCGATCTGTATAGATTCCTGGCATTTTCCTGACTCCGGGCTGGATGTGCGCGTAGCTTCGTGCTGGCGCGAGAAGCCGACCGTCTGCGGCAGAGGAGATGAGCACTGCGGCAGAGTGAGCCTAGCAGAGCGGGATCAGATGCGGAGAACGGTGCAGGAAAGAATGGCGAGCGATCGCTCGCCGGGCGGCCGCTCCGATGACGGCACGAAGAGAGAGGGCGCGGCGGGAAGCGTGAAGGCGGTGAGATCGCGCGCGACGGCATGGCCGCTGCGGTGGGCGAGACGATCGCGAACGGCGCGGCTGAAGTGGTCCGCGAGCACGAGGATGAGACAGAAGAAAGCGATGAGCGCGAGGACGCTGAGCTCGAAGTCCTGCCCGCCGCGGAGGAAGCGGTCCCAGGTCCAGAAGTGCTCGGTGAAAGAGGAGAGGACGAGGACGATGGCGTTGATGATGAGCAGCAGGCGTCCGGCGCGAACCCATCTTCTGGGTAATTGCGAGGTGCAGCGCGGACGACGCCTGGAGCGGAAGGTCACGTAAGCCTCAGTGCGGTCATTGTAATCAGAGAAGAGGCAGAGTAGCTCCGGCGAGTATCTTGTGCGGTTCGCGGATGGGAGGTCCACGGCTGAGGCATACGGAGAGGGGCCGCGACCGAAGCTATGGTGGTCAGGTCAACTGCTCCATGGAATCACGTGGCGCGAATGGTGTTAGCTAAAGAGGAATTTTTTTGCGGGCAATTGTTCGATTTTGTCGCGGAGGGTGGAGCCCCGTTGGAATTCAATCTTAGCGGCTCGCGATGAATCAATCGGTCATGTAGGTTTGGGCGCGGACGAAGGCGTAGTTGTCGACGTGGACCCAGCCCTGGAAGGGAAGGTTGACGTCACCGATGGCGAGCAGGACCAGGGTGAGGAGCAGGGTGAGGGTGGTGACCTGGAAGGCGTGCAGGAGGGTGTTGCGGGCGCCGAAGGTTGCGGCTGACACAATGGTGAGGAAGTCGCCGGCGATCAGCACGACCCAGAAGATGGCCGGGAGTTTGTAGACGGTCTCGAGCATGCGCGTGCGGCGGTGGGCGGTAAGGTCGGTGAGCTCGTAGAGGACATGGTCGGCGAAGAGGGCGTTGGTGGGTGAGTCGACTTTGATGGTCATGGCGATCTTCCACATGGCCTCGTCGATGGAGTGGCTGGCCTGGGGGACCTCGCCGCGGCCCATTTGTGGCCAATCGCTGTCGAGGACCGATTGCGCGTAGGCGCGGGCCTGCTGCTTGAGCTGCGAGCGCTGGGGGTCGGGCAGAGCGCCGGCGGTGCGGTAGAGGTCGCGCAAGGCGTTGGCTTCGGCGTCGACATTGACCTGGGCCTGGCCGAAGGATGTCCAGACGGTGTAGAGCATGAAGCCGAGGATGACGGCGTAGGTGGTGCCGACGATGGTGAGCTGCCATCCGATGAGGTCGTTGTTGACGCTGCGCTTTTCCTGCGGCCAGAGGCGGTTGAGAAGCGCCATGAACAGAAGCGCGGCGATGAGCGTGGCAACGAGGATGGAGAGGTCCTGCCAGAGAGACAGCATCGTGAGGAGGTGCTCCTTGCGTTCGGATGAAGTGCGGAGATGGGCCGACGAAGCGAGTGCGTTGCAGCGAGGTTACTGGACTACCAGGCGGGAGGCAGGCCGATCTTCTGCACGATGGCGCGGTAGTGCGGGTCGGTGTGGAGCGAGTCGAAGGAGGTGTCGTTCTGGACGTCGAGGATGGCTGGGGCGTGCTGGCGGAGGGATTCGTCGAGGTAGAAAAGGGCTTGCTGCTTGTCTCCGAGCTGGCCGTAGTAGGAGGCGAGTAGATAGGGTGAGACGTAGCGCTTCGAGGCCTGGGCCTTGAGGTCGTCGATGCGCCAGCGAAGGACGGCGCTGCGGCCGCCGCGGGCGAAGGCGCGGTGGATGGATTCGGAGGCTGTGGTTTGGTTCCAGAGCAGCAAGGCCTGTTCGAGCGCCTGTTCTGATTCTTTCTCCATGCCTTTGCCGCCATAGGCTTGGCTGAGGACCCACCAGAGGATCGGGTTAGGCGCGCCTTCGATGCGCTGCGTGGCGTCGGCGATGGAGTCGTCGAAGTGCCTGGTCTGGAGATAGACGTAGGCCATCCCCCAGGGGCGCTCAAACGGGGTGATCTCCATGGCTTTGCGCTGCTCTTCAATGCCTTCCTGCGGCCGATTGAGTTGGATGAGCATCTTGGAGCGCAGGTGCCAGGCCTCAGAGTTGGCTGGGTCGAGTTGGATGGCGCGGTGGAGGTCGTCGAGAGCGGCGTTCAGGTTCCAGTCGTTGATCCAGTCGATGGCGGCGGCGGCAACGACGCGAGCTTCGGGGAGAGTCGGGTCGAGCTCAATGGATTTACGGGCGGCGGCGACGGAGAGCGGGATGGCTTGGCGGGGATCGAGGTAGTTGTCGACGGAGCCTGCGCCGTAGTAGCTGGAGAGGCCGGCCCAGGCGAGGGCGTAGTCGGGCTGAAGCTGGGTGGCCTTGAGGAAGTATGGGCCGGAGGCCTGGTCGTTGCCGGCGTACCAGAGGTAGTGGCCGCGCAGATAGGCATCGTGTGCGGCGGGGCTGATGTATTTCGGCTGCGCGATAGAGGCGAGGGCTGGGTCCGTCGCGGTGTGGGTTACTTTAGCGATGGTGAGGGCGGCGTCGTGCGGGAGGGTGACGAGGTCGTTGGGGGAACGGTCATAGCTTTCCGCCCACAGGTGGGTGTCAGTGGGGGCGTGGATGAGCTGCACGGTCATGTGGAGGTTGTCCCCGGTGCGGGCGAGTGAGCCTTCGAGGATGCCGTCGACGTTAAGCTGGCGGGCGATCTCGGGCAGCGGGCGGTGCGCGCCTTTGAACTGCATGACGGAGGTGCGGGAGATGACGCGCAGAGTGGAGGACTTGGCGAGCATGGTGGTGAGCTCGTCGGTCATGCCGTCGGCGAGGTAGTCCTGGGTGGAGTCGCCGGAGAGGTTGTCGAGTGGAAGGACGGCGACGGAGGTGATGACGGGTTTGGCGGTGTGGCCGTGGACGCTGCGGGCACCGAAGATGGCGGCGGCCGTGACGGCGACGAGGACGACGGCGACGAAGGCGGTTAGCCAAGCGACGCGGTGCGATTGCGACGGGAGGGTATGGGTTCCCGCTTCAAACGACGATGTCTCCACAGAGGGTTGAGATGTGGTGGTGACGCCGCTGAAGCGGTAGCCTTTGCCGGTGACGGTCTGGAGGAAGCGGGGGTGGTCGGGGTCGTCGCGGAGCGCGTGGCGGATCTTGCGGATGGCGGTGTTGATGCCGTGCTCGGTGTCGACGAAGACCTCGGAGGGCCAGAGGAGACGGGCGATTTCTTCGCGGGTTACGAGGCGCCCGCCGGATGTTGCGAGCAGGATGAGGAGTTCGAGGGGCTTGCGCTCGAGGCGCAGGGGAAGGGCGCCGCGACGCAGCTGGAATCGGTCGCAGTCGAGCTCAAACTCGCCGAACGTCAGGGTGCCGGCGGTCATTAAGGTGGTGATCCCTTGCCGCGCAGTATACCGCCGCTACACGGGAGTGGGGTAAAGCGCGTGCAGGCGCGAGGGTTAGCGGGTTATCAAATCTTCACCCGCACTTCACCTCGCCATCCTTGTCAGAACGCCATGGATCGCGGTTCTCTCGTGGGGCAGCCGGCGAGCCCGGTTCAAGGAGAGAGGCGATGAAGACGTTGAGTGCGAGGTTGACGGCGACGGCCAGCGTGCTGGCCATGGGACTGCTTAGTGCGGCGGCCGGTGCGCAGTGCGGAAGTCTGGCTGGATTGAAGGCGCAGGTTAAGCCGACAGCATGGACGGTGACGAGCGGCGGAGCGCGACTTCTGCGCACCGCGTACGACCCGGGCGGACAAGGCGTGGGACAAGGCCTGCTGGATGCGCTGGCGCCGATCGTGGGCATGTGGCATGTGCATTTTGTGGTGAGCTCGACCTCTGGAATTCCGGCCGCCGTAGCGCCGCCGCCAGGAGCGGAGATCGACGCGGGCTTCCAGCAGTGGCACAGCGACGGCACGGAGATGCTGAACTCCGGCCGGCCGGCAGCGAACACGAACTTCTGCATGGGCGTTTGGGAGCAGATGGGGCTGCGGACGTTCCGGCTGAACCACTTTGCGATCTCGTATACGCAGGGGCCGCCGACCGCGGAGAACCCGGGAGTGCCGACGAACGCGCTGACGGGGCCGACGTCGATTGTGGAACAGGTGACCGTGAGCCCGGATGGGAAGAGCTTCACCGGGACGTTCACGATAACGGACTACAAGGAGACGGATACGCCGCACCCGTCCATCTCGTGGCTGGACACGCTGACGGGAACGATTACAGCGACGCGGATTGACGTGGGCACGCCAGTAGCACCGATCTTCTAGCGATACCCGGCGAGCAGTGCCGGCGACGCCTTCGCGCTCGTGAGGGGCGAGGGCGTTGCCGGAAACTTTGCAGCGACAAGCGTCAGCTCCGAGGCAGCAAAGGGCCAGGATCGAGAAAAGATCATGGTTTCATGCGAGTTCCATCAGGACAGCGGATAGCCCCGACGGGCATGGTGAGTGGGCAATTCTGACAACGTGTGGGGCGGTACGAGGGGGAGCGTCATGAGAGTGAAGCCATGGGCACGGGTGTGGGCGCTGGTTCTGGGTGCGATGGTGTGGGGACAGGCTAGAGGACACGCCGATACGGTCTCGTACACGGGGACGCTGGCGAACCCGGAGGACACATTTTCCACGACTGTGACGCTGACGGCGAGCGGAACGGTGACGCTGCAGACCTATGGGTTCGGCGGCGGTGTGAATGCCGCGGGAACGACGATTGCGCCGGGAGGGTTCGACGCGTTTGTTGGGCTGTTCTCGGGGACCGGCGACGGCGCGGTGTTTGTGGATGGGACCTCAGACATTTTGACGAACTATATGCCGGGATGCCCGCCGGCGGGAACTGCGACGATCGGCAGCGTGGGCGGACAGTGCGGCGATGTGACGTTGGAGCTGACTGGGCTGAGCGCGGGGACGTACACAGTGCTGCTGACCGATGCTGCGTATCTTCCGGCGGCGGTGTATGAGATCGGTGGCACTCTGGGCGATGGGTTCTTCGACCTGACGGGCGGGGCGTTCCAGACGTGCGTGGATGAGAACAACTGCAATACAGATACGGCGGACTGGGCGCTGGATGTGACGACTGGCGCAGGCTCGGGCGGGACGACGCCGGGACCGGTGCCGGAGCCGCCTTCGGTGGAGTTGGCGGGAATGGGGATGTTGCTGGTGACGGCGTGGATGTATCGCAGGCAGAGGCAGGAGTTGAACGAAGTGAAGGGGAGGGCGTGATGCGGATTTCGAGATCGGTGATGGCGGTAGGTGGTGTGGCGGTCGCGGCAGCGGCGATCGGGTTTACGAATCCGAAGGCGGTGCAAGCGGTGACGGCGGCGCTGGTGCAGGTGACGAATACGGCGACGAATCCGGTGGTGACGCAGGGTGTAAGCCAGCAGGCCGGACAGATTGTGAATCTGTGGTGTGGCCAGACAGCGGCCTACCCGCCACTGCCGTGCAAGGAGGAGTCCCCAACGACAGGGAATGCGCTCGGAACCGCGTATACGGTCCCCAGCGGCCAATCCCTGGTGGTCACTTCGATTGATATCACTCCGTTCAGCCCATGTTCCGCAACGCATCGAGTCAGCTTAAGCAATGGACCCGGCTACGAGTATGCGTACTGGAACGTGCTTTCGTCGAATGCCAGCGATCATTACACGTTTCCATCGGGAATCGTGTTCGCTCCAGGTATGCAGATCTCATCGACGACCACCGATAGCTCATGCCAGGACGTTGTGTTTGTGCAGGGTTATCTCACAAACAGCTAAACCGTACGAGCGCCTGCTTGCGGGGTGAAGACAGGTGTGTGAGTGAGGCTGAATCGCGAACGGGAGAAGGAGTATAGAGATGCGGATTTCAAGGTCGGTGATGGCAGTGGGTGGTGTAGTGGTCGCGGCGGCGGCGATCGGGTTTACGAATCCGAAGGCGGTGCATGCGGTGGCGGCGGCGCTGGTGCAGGTGACGAATACGGCGTCGGACCCGGTGGTTACGCAGAGCGTAGGACAACAGGCGGCACAGATCGTTTCGCTGTACTGCGTCCCGAACGCTAACCCGGTCACGGGCAGCTGCTCTCTCATCACCGACACCTACCAAGGCAATCCTGCATACGTGGTGCCCGCCAACGAGTCGCTGGTAGTTACCGCCGTGGATATCTACACCTACATCCTCGTCCACGAGGTCGCGCTCGGGTATACCGCATGCAGCGCGGGCCGAGAGGACGGGATAGCCCTGAGCAACGGTGGCCCTTACCGTTTGACCTGGGAGATGGTGGACAATACTTCGCCTACTCACTTCACGTACCCATCCGGCGTGGTGTTCGGCCCGGGGAGCACACCGTCGCCGTCGTCGCGCCACTATAACGCCAGCCTGGACGCCCAGTGTGGAAGCGACGCGTTTCTCGTGTATGGGTACCTGACGCCCAGCTAGGACCGGAGTGGCAGCGCGGGAGCAGACGCGGACGCGGGTTGATGTGAAACGCCGCCGTCGCCGATCTTCTGAGCTGCGGAATTTTGCTGCACCTAGAGCGCGCCTTCGCCCTGCTATGGCCTCCGGGGGCGAAGGCTTTTTTTCGGACGACGGAATCAGGGGTTGCGGCGAAGGAGCAGCAGGCCGGCGAGAAAGAGCGCGGAGGCGGCGCCGGCCAGGAGCTCGATCGCGTGGCGGTAGCCGGCTTGCACAGCGGGCGGAGTGGCGCGTGTGGTATCGAGGCATTGGGTGCAGCCCTGGGCGTGGGCGGCGGCTGCGGTGAGGAGAAGGGCGAGTGCCAGGAGCAGGAGGACGCGGCGATCTGCAAACCCACGTCTGAGAGGCGAGACGTGGGGCATCCGGAGTAAGGGTGATCCGGGGGTAATGCGGCGATCCTTCGACTCCCCTTCACTGCGTTCAGGGTCGCTCAGGATGACAGCTCGTTTGTGGGTCGCGGTGAAGAGCATCACTGGCCGTACTCGAGCAGTGCGAAGAGGAAGATCCAGAGCAGACCCATGGCGTGCCAATACCAGACGGTGGCGTCGACGACGACCTGGCGGGTGGCGAGCTGACGGCCGCGCAGGAGGATGGTGAGTGCGGTGATGAGCGCGGCGATGCCGAGAAAGAGGTGTGCGGCGTGCGCAACGGTGATGAGGTAGAAGAAGTGGCTGCTCGCGTTGGAGTTGAAGAAGACGTGCTGCGCCGCGAGCTGCGACCAGGCGACGTACTGGCCTGCGAGGAACAGTGTGCCGAGCGCGAGTGTGGCGCCGAGCCAGAGGGCGGCGCGGCGTGAGGTGGGACGGCCGAAGCCGAACCACTCGTCCATGAGGTCGACCTCGCGGAACATGCTGCGGCGGGCGATCTCGGCGGAGACGGAGCTGATTAGAAGCACGGCCGTGTTGAGCCAGAGGATCGACGGGATGGCGGTGGGGAGCCAGTCGTTGATGAAGCGCGAGTAGGCGTCGAAGTGGCCGCTGGTTTTGGCGACGAAGAAGACGCTGACCAGGGCGATGAAGAACATGAGGTCGCCGCCGAGGGCGAAGAAAAGACCGACGCGTGCGCGCGAGAGGCGTTCGCGCGGGCCGCGGCGGCCTTGTGGGCGGTCGCTCCAGTTGTCGCCATCACCGTTGCCGCCGGTGCGCTTGTCAGTTGGCGGACGACGGCCGGAGCCGCTGTCGCCCTCGCCGAGGTCGCGAGGGCCGGGGCGTCGAGGATGTACGCCGGGCGGTGTGAGGATGGTCGGCATAGGTCTCGTTGGATGCCGGAATCAGTGCTCAGCTTCAGATTACTCCGGTTCGGTTGTGGATGGTTGTGGAGGCTGCCACTGCGGTATGAAGGTGAGGCCATCGTCGGCGTAGTGGCAGGGGCGATGGTAGACGGCAGGGTTGGGGAGGTCGGGTGAAGGATCTGCGAACGCGAGGGGTGACCATTCGAGTGTTGTGGCGGACCAGGGGTTATCTGTCGGGCGTGCAGGAGAGCGCAAGGTGCGGAGGAGGTTGATGAGGAACAGGATCTGCGTGAGGCCGAGGAGGATTGCGCCTACCGTGATGTGGAGCTGTGCGGGATGCGTGGAGCCGAGAAGCTTTTGCGCGGGCGGGTTGAGCCCGGTGAGCTGAGCGTAGTGGCGCGGCTCGCCGGCGAGACCGGCGAAGTACATAGGAAGAAATGTGGTGTAGGCGAAGAGCAGTGTGAGCCAGAAGTGCCACTTGCCGAGGCGCTCGTTCATCATGCGGCCGTCCGCGAGCAAGGGGAACCAGTAGTACGTCGCGCAGAAGAGCCCGAAGACGCCGGCCATTGCCATGATGAGATGGAAGTGGCCGACGATGAAGAAGGTGTTGTGCAGGTACTCGTCGAGGACAGGTTGCGCGACGATGATGCCGCTCAGGCCACCGCTGATGAACAGCGAGACAAAGCCGAGCGCGAAGAGCATCGGCGTGGCGAGCAGCGGGCGCGAGCGCCAGGAGGTCGCGAGCCAGCTGAGGACCTTTGCGGTGGCGGGAACGGCGATCGCCAGCGAGGACGCGGCGAAGGCAGTGCCGGCGAAGGGGTTCAGGCCGGCGACGAACATGTGGTGTCCCCAGACGAGGATGCCGAGCAGACCGATGGCGAGCGTGGTGGCGATCATGAGGCGATACGCGAAGACGCGGCGGCGCGCAAAGTTGGCGATGACCATCGAGGTGAGGCCCATGCCGGGGAGGATCGCGATGTAGACCTCAGGGTGTCCAAAGAACCAGAAGAGATGAAGCCAGAGCAGCGGTGACCCGGAGCCCGCGTGCGAGATGAGTG
>DASYBN010000154.1:0-9988 GCA_036500785.1 Acidobacteriaceae bacterium | reverse complement strand
TGGGATGCGGATCTGACGCTGATGGAAGAGGCTCACATTCATTTTGTGCGTGTCGGCGAGTTTGCATGGAGCACGCTGGAGCCGAGTGAAGGCAACTTCCAGCTTGACTGGCTCGATCGCGCAATCCGTGCGGCCGAGCGGCACCACATTGCCGTGGTCATCGGAACACCGACGGCCGCTCCGCCGGCGTGGCTTACCCAGAAGTATCCCGAGACTCTTCGGACAATGCCCGATGGCCGCAAGGATACGCACGGTAACCGGCAGCAGTTTGACTTCGCCGATCCAAAATATCGCGAGCTCTGCCGCATCATTGCGCGCAAGCTCGCCGAGCGGTTCGGTCATGATCCTGATGTGATCGGCTGGCAGATCGACAATGAGTACGCGGCTGACAGCGAGGGTCCCGACGACAGAATGCTGTTCGACGAGTGGCTTGAATCGAAGTATCACTCGCTCGACAACCTGAACACGCAGTGGACGACAGCGTACTGGTCGCAGACCTATAACTCATGGGATCAGATCAATATTCCGCGAGCGGACCGCGCCGAGAACCCTGGGCTCAATCTTGCGTGGCGCGAGTTCGTCTCCGACACGTGGCGCAGTTATCAGCGCAATCAGCTGGACGAGATACGCGATCACGCTGACCCGCGACAGTTCATCACGACGAACATGATGGGCTGGTTCGATGCGTACGACCACTACGTCGTCTCGCAGGACCTCGATCTCGCCTCGTGGGATGACTACGTCGGCACCGGCCAGCTCAACTTCGAGCGCAACGGCGCCACGCACGACCTCACGCGCGGCTTCCTCCGCAAGAACTTCTGGGTTATGGAGACGCAACCCGGGTTCGTTAACTGGTCGCCTGATAACAACGCTCTCAACAAGGGCGAGGTCCGGGCGATGGCGTGGAATGCGATCGGCCACGGCTCTGAGGCGGTTGAATACTGGCAGTGGCGCAGCGCGCTGAACGGACAGGAGCAGTATCACGGCACGCTTGTGGGATCTGACGGTACGCCGGTGCCGCTTTACAGCGAAGTGCAACAGCTCGGTGCGGATTTCGACAAGGCTGGTCCGGTGCTCGCCGGAACTACGGTGCACTCCGACGTTGCGTTACTGAACGACTATCCGTCGCGGTGGGCGATCGACTGGCAGCGCCACAACAGAGCGTTCGATCCGGTCGATGCATTCATGAGCTTCTATACGCCGTTGCATGATGCTGTGCGGTCGGTTGATGTTATTTCGGATATGGCGCCGCTCTCCGGTTACAAGCTTGTGGTCGCTCCCGCGCTAAACGTGATCACGCCGCAGGCAGCACAACGGCTGAAGGAATATGTGCGCAACGGGGGACACCTCGTCCTCGGACCGCGTTCGGGAATGAAGGATGAGGACAATGCCCTTTGGCCGCAGCGCCAGCCGGGTCCGCTGACAGACCTGCTGGGCGCGCGCGTCGAGGAGTTTTATGCGCTTGATTCCACCGTGCCGTTGTCGGGCGAGTTCGGCGCATCGGAAGACACGCTCTGGGCGGAGCTGCTCTCGGTCAGATCGCCCGAAACAAAGGTGCTGATGCGGTATGGCAAATCGAACGGCTGGCTGGACGGCCAGCCTGCCGCTGTAACGCGCAAAGTCGGAAAAGGATCGATCACTTACATCGGCGCTTCGATGGATCCGGCGGCGCTGAAGCGAGCGGCGGAATGGATGCTGCGCGATGCGGGGCTTGCGCCGGTGCTTCAAGGAATCCCTGAGGGCGTCGACGTGGCGATTCGCAGCGGAGAAAAGAAGCGCGTGCTTATCCTGACGAATTACAACGCGGCGCCGGTTACGATTGCACTTCCCGCGACGATGCAAGATGTTCTGGGTGGTGGCACCACATCGTCGGTCACACTGCCGCAGTACGGCGTTGCTGTGTTGCAGCAGTAGCGGTTATTGCACTTCAACGACCCAGGACGAAAACGGCGGCAGCGTGACACTTTGCAGTGAGGTCACGGTCTTGAGCGAGTCGTCGGTTGCGGCCAGCGTTTTCAAGCTGCTTCCCTTTACACCCTGGGCGCTCAGGTCGAGCGAGACCGTCTTCGGCTGTGCGCTCATGTTGATGGCAACCACCACGGGCGCGCTTCCCGCCGGTGCGGTTCGCAGATACGCCAGCACATCGGGGCTGCCCGCATCCAGCATCACAAAGCCACCGTCGTGGAGTGCAGGGTTCGTGCGACGCAGCGCGATCAGGTCCTTGTACCAGTTCAACAGCGAGTCGGGCTGTGCGCTCTCCACCTGCACGTCGATCGTTTTGTAGTTCGGAGGGATGGGCAGCCAGGTGTGCGGCGCGGTCGAGAAGCCGGCGTCAAATCCCGGCGTCCACTGCATCGGCGTGCGCTCGCCGTCTCGCCCCTTCTCCTTGGGCCATCCGGTGATTCCGATTGGATCTTTTACATCCTCGCGGCGCGTTGGAGGTGTCGTGCGCATGCCGATCTCTGCGCCGTAGTACGTGAGCGCTGTTGCGCGGGTGGTCAGCAGCATCGTTGCCACTGTTTTCGCAATCGCGATGTCGTGCTGGCCGTCGGCATAGCGGTCGATCGACCGAATGTTGTCGTGGTTGTCGAAGACGAACAGCGGTTGCGAGGCATCGAGCTTGGTCTCCGCATCCCCGATGGTCTCGCGGAAATGCGCGGCCGAGTAGCCATCGTTGAAGCCAACCAGCATGTCCATCGGCAACTGCAACTCATTCTGCGCGGCGCCTCCGTACCACTTCAGCATTTCGGTCACGTTCGGAAGATAGGTCTCGCCGATGAGCACTCTGTTGCCCGGATAGCTGTCGATCATCGCGCGCATGCGGCGGATCACGTCATGCACCTCGGGCAGGTTGCTGACGTAGGTGCTCATGGTGTTTGGGTCACCCTGCGCGTTCACGCCGCCGGTTTCGGTGTTGTTGCGCAGCTGCGGATCTTCGAAGAGCTCGGGGATGGCGTCGAGCCGGAATCCGGCCACGCCACGATCCAGCCAGAAGCGCATCGTGTCAAACATGGCCTTCTCTACTGCCGGATTTCTCCAGTTCAGGTCCGGCTGCTGCTTATAGAAGCGGTGATAGTAGAACTGCTTTCGCGCCGGCACCCACTCCCAGGCCGATCCACCAAAAAGCGATACCCAGTTGTTCGGTGGCACCATCCCGCCATGCTCGAACTTCTTCTGGTACGGCGTCACGCCCGGTGAATCGGCGGGTATGCCGTTGTTCCAGACGTACCAATCGGCTTTCGGATTGGTCCTTGAGCTCGCCGATTCAATGAACCACTGATGCTTGTCGGATGTGTGGTTCAGCACCATGTCCAGGATGATGCGAATGTTGTGCTGCTTCCCTGCGGCCAGCAGTTTGTCGAAGTCCGCGAGCGTTCCGTACTGGGGATCGACCGCTTCATAGTCCGAGATGTCGTAGCCGAAGTCTACCTGCGGCGAGGGATACATTGGCGCAATCCAGATGGCGTCGACACCGAGCTTCTGCAGATAATCCAG
Source organism: Acidobacteriaceae bacterium (assembly GCA_036500785.1). Taxonomy (GTDB): domain Bacteria; phylum Acidobacteriota; class Terriglobia; order Terriglobales; family Acidobacteriaceae; genus Granulicella. The sequence continues at coordinate 6,493 of DASYBN010000154.1, read as the reverse complement.
CCTCTCGCGAATTCCGTTGAGATCGCCGATGCCATCTCCATTGGAATCCTGGAAGCTGCGCGGATAGATCTCGTAGAGGACGGCGTGCTTCCACCACGTTTCATCGTGGCTTGGTGCCGCTGCCGACTGCGGCGTATAGCTCGTCTGTGCCCAGACAGGGCCTGCGACCAAACATGCTGCAAAAACTAAGTCGGTAAGCAGACGGCGCATCGAAACTCCTTAAGGCGATGGTTTTGGTATTGCGCTCCGGGCAGGATTCAGAGAACGCTGCACCTTTGGAATATATCCTGCGGACCCGTTCGATCGCACGGGCGCTAAGCGGGGAATACCCCGTACTTGATCGCCAGAAAGGTCGCGAGATCATGCGAAACCGCGGCGGCGAGCTCCTGCCACGTGAGCAGCTTCATGCGGCAGCGCAGATCAAACGGCTGCACCGCGCGGATGATCCTGTACCAGATCTCAATCAGGTCGTGGCGGCGAGCATCGCAACAGACACAGAAGGAGCAACCGCTTGCGTGAGCAGCGAGCGTACCGCGAATCAGCTGATACCCAATCACCTTTTCGTTTCGCACCGGGAGCTCTGCGAAGTCGAAGACCTGCTCCAGATCGCGATAACGGAGGATTAGATTCGGCTTGGCCGTTTGGAAATCGGATTCAGTGAGCTTGGCTTCGATCAACACGTCTCCGATGCGCATGTCGATCTCGGTGGTGTCATATCTGTTGCCGAGCATAGGAGTGCGGGGTTTGACACCGAAATGAGGCTCGGCGTCCGATGCCAGTCCCAGCAGTGCGCGAACGGCGGGACGGCCGGGCACCTCTGGATGGCAGAAGATATTCATCAGCAGCGCGTCGGAGCTGTTGGCGGAGTCGAGCTCCATCCATCGCCAGTCTGCGCGTGCACGGACACGCTTCGACGCTGTGTGTACTTTGTTGAGCCGCTTCGCCCATGCAGGGTTCGAGCAAATTGCCTGGTCAGCGAGCGGATGGAAGTTTCCGTGCCGCCCGCTCGCGTCGCGGTTGAAGATGACGGCCGGCGTCACTCCGTCGGTGCGTTCGCAGGTGAGCTTGTTCGCGGCGGCAAACTGCAGAGCACGGAGGGCCAACTCTGAGCGCAGGCCGATGGTGCCCGCAAAGTCGTCCATTCGCCCGAGAGCCAGCGGGTCCATGGACGAATGATAAGCGAAGATGAGGCGAATCACGGCTGCTTGTGAGCGGCCCGCAATCTGTTTCAATCGATTGACAGCCCACTGGGGCCTCACTATAGTTGGCCTCGATACCTTCATCTGTTTTTGGTAGATACCCAGCAGGAGCCCCTCACAAGATGCGTAAGAAGCTTACTCCGGGAAAAGTGGCCGGACTAAAGGCTGTGGCCGACAAGCGAGGCGTGATTGCCGCCGCCGCCATGGATCAGCGCGGTTTGCTGAAGCAGATGCTGGTCCGCGAACTCGGAGGCAAGGAGCCGTCGGATGACATGATCTCTGAGTTCAAGGAGATCGTCGCCCGGAACCTGACAAAGTATGCGTCCGCGATCCTGCTCGATGTGCAGTACGGTCTGAAGGCTACGAAGAACATCAACGGCAAGGGGCTGATGCTCGCGTATGAGAAGGCCGGTTACAGCCCCGACAGGCCGGAGCGGCTGCCGAGCGTCTCGGAAGGCTGGTCGGTGCTTCGTCTCAAGGAAGCTGGCGCGAATGCCGTAAAGATTCTCGTCTACTACACGCCGTTTGAAGACAAGTGGGTGAACGAGCAGAAGCACGCGTGGGTGGAACGCATCGGCGACGAATGCCGCGGCGCAGACCTACCGTTATTTCTCGAGTTTCTCCCGTATAGCGTGCACGGTGAAGATGAACGTGGCCCGGAGTACGCGCGACGCAAGCCCGAGGTCATCCTTGCCTCAATGGAAGAGTTCGCGAAGGAGCGGTACGGCGCGGATGTGCTGAAGGTCGACGTGCCGATCCAGATGGCCTATGTAGAGGGGACGAAGTCCTTCAACGGGACGGCGATCTACTCACGCGAGCGGGCCAAGAATCTGGTGCGCGAGGCCGCGGACAAGACCGACCTCCCGCTCGTATATCTGTCTGCCGGAGTGAGCAGTCCGGTTTTCATCGAGACGCTGGAGCTGGTGGCCGAAGCAGGCGTGGAGTTTCACGGCGTTCTGGCGGGACGCGCGACATGGCAGGATGGTGCGCCGGTGTTCGTGAAGGAAGGACCGGAAGCTTTGGAGCGGTGGATGAACACGCAAGGTGCGCAGAATATTGAGAACGTTAATCGCGCACTGCGGTATGCGCGGCCCTGGACCGACGCGCGGGCGATGCGCGGCTGATCGTCGCTGAAACGCGGGTGCTCTGCACGCCGGCTCGGCGTTAGGGCACAATGAAGTTGCCGCGGGAATCTAGATACCAACGCGCCCGGCTGGAGGAGTTGCTGTTTTTTGCAGCGGCGCGATTGACAATCTATCGCAATCGATTCTATGGTTGCTCAGCCTCGAAGACCAGACCATGCCTAACTCCAACATGATGATCGTGCAGGGCGGAGGGCCGACGGCGGTCTTCAACACCAGCCTTGCCGAGATCATTGCGGAAGCGCAAACGCAGGCGTCAGTCAGATCGATTTTGGGCTCGCGCTTCGGGATCAAGGGGCTGATTCACGATCAGGTGGTTGATCTCAGCCGAACGACTGCGACTCAGCTTGATCTGCTGCGCAAGACGCCGGGGGCAGCGCTGGGCTCGTCACGCCACAGCCCGAGCGATGAGGAGTTGGAACAGCTGGCCGCGACACTTGTCCGGCTGAAGATTGATCTCCTGCTCTTCCTGGGGGGCAACGGAACGATGCGCGGTGCGGAGCTCATCCGCGATCTGTGTCTTGCGCGTGGTCTGGATCTTCGCGTGGTCGGTGTTCCCAAGACGATCGACAACGATATCGCCGCCACGGACAGGTGCCCGGGGTATGCGAGTGCGGCGCGTTATATCGGGACGGCGGCGCGAGAGCTCGGTGCGGACATCCGTTCCCTTCCCCAGCCGGTCACGATTCTCGAGACGATGGGGCGCTCGGTCGGATGGATCGCCGCGGCGTCCGCTCTAGCGCGTGCGGATGAAAATGATGCGCCGCATCTGGTGTACGTGCCCGAGGTGCCCTTCGAAACGGAAGCCTTTCTTGATGATCTTCATCGGATTGTCGGTCGGATTGGATGGGCTGTCGTTGTAGTCGCGGAGGGGATCCGGAACGCGGATGGCACGCTCGTCTACGAAATGCAGAGCGCATCACAGACAGATCCGCTGAAGAGGCCGATGACGGGCGGCGTGGCGCAGCATCTGGCAACGATGGTCGGCGAGCGGCTCGGCTTGCGCTGCCGCAGCGAAAAGCCGGGGCTGCTTGGGCGCGCGTCGATCGCTTGCACGTCGACGCAGGACATTATGGATGCCGCGCTGGTCGGCCGGGCCGGTGTGCAGGCGCTTGTTGCCGGGCAGACCAACGTGATGGTCTCGCTGGAACCGCTCAATTCGTCCGCTGCGACAAGGCTCGTTCCGCTCGCACAGGCTGCGGGACACGAGCGGACGATACCGGAGAGATGGCTGCGGCCGGGAGCGGTGCCGGTCAGCAATTCATTCTTCGACTATGTTCGTCCGCTCGTCGGAGAGCTCGATGAACATCTGATACAGCTCGGCACAGCGGTGGCCGGATAGGAGAGGCAAATGGTGGAAACGAAACAGGCAACGCAACACGCTCCCGTGGGAGTCTTGATCTTTGGCCGCAAGCGCCCGGGTTTCGACCAGGAGTGGAGCGCGGAGATACGCGATCGTTGCCGCAAGACGATGCAGGAGGTCGGGCTCAATGTAGTCGGCGCCGAGGGCGTGGTTCTTGACGATGAGAGCATCAACGCCGCGCTCGAGCGCATTGAGCAGGCCGGGAGCCGCTCGCTCATTGTGATTCAGCCATCGCTGGCAGACGGACAATTCGCGCTGACTGTGAGTCAGCGGTGGCGCAATCCCGTCATCCTGTGGGCGACACCTGAGCGGCCGGGCGACGGCAAAGTCAGCTCGTGTTCGCTGGTGGGCCAGCACCTCTGGGCGTCGATCCTGCGTCAGGCAGATCATCCGTTCGAACTGGTCTACGGTGAGCCGGAGGACGTGCATGCGGAGCTGGTGGCTGCGGTTGCACTGTCCGAGACGGTTCATCAGTTGAAGACAGCCAAGCTGGGAGTCGTCGGCACACATGTTCCGGGATTCCTCGATCTTGCGGTCGATCCGTTCCTCATTCGCAAAACGTTCGGTTTACAGATGCATCCGCTCAGCCTTCCTCAATTCATCGACCGCGTGAACGAGATTCCAGCAGATGCCGTGACTGAAGACCTTGGGCGTGTGCGCTCGCTCGGCTTGATGGAGACCGGTGCTACGTCGGCGCCTGGCGATGAGCTTTTGTCGGTGAACTCCAGATTTTACCTGTCGATGCAGAACCTCATGCGCGAAGCCAACCTGGATGCGCTTGCGCTGCAGTGCTGGCCTGAGTTGCCGAACGTGCTCGGGCAGTGGCCTTACTTTGCCGTCTCGCGTCTTGGGGCGGAAGGCCATGCCGTCTCGATTGAGGGTGATGTTGACGGAGCGATCGGTGCTCTGATCGGCCGCTTCCTGGGCATTGGGCCTGGTTTTCTTACGGACTGGCTCGAACACGACGAGAGCACGATATTCTTTTGGCATCCGGGCATGGCTCCCCTCGATATGTGTAACGCCACTGGATGCGATGGCGAGCCGACGATCGGCAAACACTTCAATGGAGCTCGGCCGTTCGTGGTGGATGGACAGCTTCAGTTGGCAGGTGATATCACGGTCTCGCGAATCTGGCGGTGCGATGGGCGGTATCACTGGACTGCCTTCGAGGGCCGCTCGATTCCGCCGCGCCGCACTGTCACGGGAAACAGTCTGCTTGTGGAGGTCGACGGCGGGGGTGTTCCTGACCGCTTCGAGCGGCTGATCCATGCCGGACTTCCGCACCACGTCACCCTGCACTTTGGCAGGCATGCAGAACGGTTCCAACGGCTCGCTCGCGCACTCCGCATCGAATGGCAGCACTAGAGAAGAACCTTGGCTGCGGTACCGATAGGTTACAATCAATTACCGCTCACGATAGATTTGTTTGCACCTTGGCTGGTGAGGTGGAACTGGATGCCTAAAGCAGCAACAAAAAGTCGAGTAGCACGCCACGACATTCGCGAAGAGATACAGCGGCGAATCCTTTCCGGAGAGAGCAAGCCCGGGGAGCGCCTCAGCCAGCAGAGTCTAGCGCGCGAACTCGGCGTTGCGCAAGGCACGGTGCGGGAATCGCTCCTGGAGCTGCAATGGCTGGGACTGGTTGAATCCATTGACCGCCTCGGTGTTTTCGTTGACAAGCTGGATGTCGGGCGCATTTGCGAGGCGTATCAGCTTCGCGAGGTGCTCGAAGGACTCGCAGCGCGTTTGGCTTGTAATCATGCGGGCCGCGCCGACATCGCCCAGCTCCGGTCAATGGCGGATCAGATTTATCAGATGGCACAGTACGACGACTCCGAAACCGCATCGATTGACCGGCAGTTTCATCTGCACATCACAGAGCTCGCACGAAACAACACGTTGATGCGCCTCTCGCAGACGTATCGCGCTCTGGGCATGACGGTGCGCGCCTACCGCGAACCATCGCTGATTCATGCAGAGCACCTTCGCATCGTGGAAGCGATCGAACATAACTTCGCGGACGAGGCTGAACGCCAAGCACGCAATCACGTCGTCGGCGCGAGAGAGATGATCGAAGCGCTCGCCAGGCAGGGCAAGTTCATTCCTCAATGGGTCAAATGATGTCGACACCGGTTCTCGACGAAAAGGCGGGGCTGCTCGCCTCTGAACAACGGCCGCACGGCTCCTTTATCGCGGGGGAGTGGGTCCACACACAGAAGTTTGTTGACGTCGTCGATCCTGCGACGGCAAAGCCGTTCGCGAAGGTATCGTGGGTCGGGCAGGAGCATGTCACTTCGGCGCTCGAGGCCGCAGAGAACTCGCTCAATGAGTGGCGCCAGCTCACGGCTCTCGAGCGCGGGAACATGCTGCATCGAGTTGCCGATGAGTTGATGCGGCGGCGGCCGGAGATTGCTCGCACGATCACGCTGGAGAACGGCAAGCCTCTCGCGCAGAGCGAAGGCGAGGTCGGGATGGCCGCCGACCATCTGCACTGGTTTGCGGAAGAGGCGCGGCGGATGTATGGCCGCAGCGTTCCCAATCAGGTGAAAGGCAAGCGTCACCTGATCGTAAAGACGCCGATCGGTGTTGTCGGAGCGATCGCGCCCTGGAACTTCCCTCTCGTTCTCTCGGTACGCAAGGTTGCGCCGGCGATGGCCGCCGGTTGCCCTGTCATCCTGAAGCCGGCCGGGCAGACGCCGCTTTCAGCAGTCCATCTTGCCGAGTGCATGCAGAGCGCAGGCGTTCCCGCGGGTGTGTTCCAAGTCGTGCTTGGTGATGCCGCGATGATC
>DASYBN010000153.1:0-6716 GCA_036500785.1 Acidobacteriaceae bacterium | reverse complement strand
TGTGCCTGGGACAGCAGCTCTTCGGAGACGATCACCTGCGGTGCGCCGCAGTTGGAGCAGAAGATCAACGAGCCGTCCGGCTCCACGGTGAGAGCGGCATGACAGCGAGGGCAGTGGCGTGGAGGCACAGTTTGAGGCTACGCGACGGGCGCGACGGCTGCAACGCTACTCGCTGTCGGATGAGTCATGATGGCCGGGAAGATCGAGCTCGACGAGGCCGATCTTGGTGCCGCCATCTTTGGGCTCGATGCCGACGATGTGCTCATGTTGCGAGGAGCCGGCGCGGAGCTCCACGTGATCGCTGTCGGTGTTGACGTGAACGCCGTGAACACCATGCTTGTCGTTTTCGCTGCACGTAAGGCCTTCGCCGGTGCGGGTGGGCTGGCCGATGGTCTCGCTGCCCTTGCACTTCAGCACGGCGCCGTAGTGGGCCATGTCCTTGCGGTAGAAGGCCTCCACTTTGTCGGGTGAGTCGTTGGTGTGAAAGGAAGCGGCCTTAACGCCGAGGTGGAAGTCGCCGAAGTTGAGGTTGATGTCCGCGGCGTCATTGTCTTTGTCGTTGTCGTCCTTCACGGGAACGGAACCCGGATAGGTCGTGAGGCCGATGCCGGCGACGTTGGCGTCCTGGTTGGTCTTGATGTGCATGTTGCCGAAGGGCGTGCTCATCTGGACATTGTCGCCGTGGCCGTTCTTGTTGTTGGTCGAGACTTGGCAGCCGGTGAAGACGAGAACGGAGAAGGCGGCGGCGGTGAGGGCGATGCGGCGAGCGAAATCCATTGGGGCTCCGAGGTTCTTCCGGACAAGGATACGCGCTGAGGCGTGACGGGGTTCCGCAATTTTTCAGGTGAGTTTACCCGGGCCACTGCGTTTTTCTGGCGGCGTTTGGGGATGTCCTGAGACGCGTGGTCGGCGCGCGCGCATCTTTCCCTTGTGGACCGGGTTACACTCAAGCGCCACAGCGATGCGCGAGGAGAACGCGATGAGAGCGGACGGACCGACGAAGACGGGATTTTTGGGGTGGGTACGAGGAGTGGCTGCGCTGGCGCTCGCGCTGGGACTGGTGGGTATGGCGCAAGGGCAACAGATAGTCGATGACCAGACGGAGCAGCAGCCGGCTGAGGCGACGCAGATGCCGACGAGCGCGGATCCGCCGTCGCGTGTGGCGCGGCTGAGTTTTGCGCAAGGCAACGTTTCGGTCGAGCCGGCGAGCGTGAACCAGTTCAGCCCGGCGGAGGTGAACTACCCGCTGACGACCGGCGACCGCGTGTGGACGGACAACGGCGCGCTGGCGGAAGTTGAGGGCACGCAGCTTGTAGTACGCATCGGGCAGGCCACTGATCTGACCGTCGTGGCGATGACGGACACGCTGGCGCAGTTCGGCCTTGGACAGGGCAGCCTGCATCTGCAGACGTTTGCGTTGGTTCCGGGCACAGAAATCGACACGCCGAACGTGGCCGTGACGGTGCTCCATCCCGGCGATGTGCGCGTGGATGTAGACCCGGGCGGCGCGTGGACGGTGGTGACGGTGATCTCGGGACAGGTCGAGGTCGACGGCAACGGGTTCCAGCAGATGATGGATTCGGGAGATTCGGTGCGGTTGGCCGGGACGGATCCGGTCGCGGCGCAGTCGCTGCGGCTTCCCGCGGGCGATGCACTGGACCAATTCTCCGCGGATCGCGACCAGGAGTACGGAGCGGGCGCGGCGGCCGAGCAGGATGACGTGAATCCGGACACAGTGGGTGGAGCGGACCTGGCGCAGTACGGAAGCTGGCAGCCGGAGTCCGATGACGGCAACGTGTGGTTCCCGACCGCCGTTGCTGTGGGCTGGCAGCCGTACTGCTACGGGCGGTGGACGTGGGTTGCGCCGTGGGGTTGGACGTGGATTGAGAGCGAGCCGTGGGGCTTTGCGCCGTTCCACTACGGCCGATGGGCGGTGTTTGGCGGGCGCTGGGGATGGATTCCGGGGCCGCCGGTGGTGCATCCGGTGTACGCGCCGGCGCTGGTGGTCTTTGTGCATCCGGGCAGCGGCGTTTCGGCCTGGTTTCCGCTGGGGCCGGGGGAGGCGTATGCGCCGTGGTATCACTCGAGCGCGCTGTACCTGAATCGCGTGAATGTGTCGAACATCTACAGCCGCAATGTGAACCAGGTGCGCACGGTGTACAACACGGCGAATCGTGAGATGTATCCGAACGCGCTGGGAGCGCAGCAGCGGTTTGCGAACCGAGCTGTTGCAACGGTGGCCGTGCCGCAGGACAGCCTGGCCTCGGGACGGCCGGTGCGGCAGACGATGCTGCATCTTCCGGCGGAGCAGTTGAGCACGGCGGCGGTGCTTCCGCATCCGATGGTCACGCCGGAACGGACGATGGTGGCTCCGTCGGCGGCGCGCGCGGTGCCTGTCCGGACGGCGAGGCCGACGCTGACGTCGCACGAGGATGCGGCGATTCGCGCGGGCGCGGTGCAGCAGCATCCGACGCAGCCAGCGCAGTCGAACGGGCAGGCGGCGCCCATCGAGCGGCGCGGAGGGGCGGGAACGCAGGGAGCGCAGGGGAATCAGCCGGCGAATCGGAATAACCGATCGTATGAAGCGCAGCCGAATCAGCAGCAGGGGAATAGCGGCGAGAGCGGGACCGTGACAGGTGCGGTGCGGCCGCCGAATCCGGCGCGTGGCACCGAGCAACTTCCGCAGCAGGGCGCGGTTGAGCCGCGCGTGGAACGGCCAGCGCAGCCCGTGCAGCCCGTGGAGACTGAACAGCGTCAGCAACCGGAGCGACAGCCCGCGCAGGCTGAACAACAGCAGCTCTACAACCGGGCCGTCCCGCCGCCCGACCGGCCCAACTTCGACGAGCAGCGCCAGGCTATTCAGAAGAGTGATCCTGGGCGGCCGCTGAGTTCGCAGCAGCTCGACAATCTGCGCGAGAACCGGCCTGTAGGCGAGCCGCAGGTGCGTGAGGCGGCCCCGCATCCCGCGCCCGCTCCGCGCAGCCAGCCGGCGCCGCAGCAGCGCAGTAGTCCGCCGCCCGCATCGAGGGACAACAACAAGCACTGACGGAGCGGCGAGGACCGTTCGCCTGACGACGATGGAACCCACTTTCGCCTGATGAAGCGGCGTTGATGCGGTGCGCGGCTGAAGCCAGTACACTGGAAAAAGTGTCGGACGATCGAATTCCCGAAACCAGCGCAGCCGTGCCTGCGAACATCACCCCTTCCTGAGGACAGAATGACTGAACAGACAGCTACTCTTGAGGCTCGGAATCAGACCGAGCTCGATCAGCTTTCGATTAACACGCTGCGTTTGCTTGCAGTCGATCAGGTGGAGGCGGCCCATGCGGGTCACCCCGGCGCGCCGCTCGGCTGCGCACCGATCGCGTACCTGCTGTACCACAAGTTCATGAAGTACAACCCGACGGACCCGAAGTGGTCGGACCGCGACCGCTTTGTGCTGTCGAACGGGCATGCGTCGGCGCTGCTGTACGGCGTGCTGCACCTGACGGGCTACGATCTGCCGCTCGATCAGCTGAAGCAGTTCCGGCAGTGGGGATCGCATACACCGGGGCATCCAGAGTATGGCGAGACGCCGGGCGTTGAGGTGACGACCGGACCGTTGGGCCAGGGATTTGCGATGGCCGTCGGTCTGGCGATGGCCGAGAAGCACCTTGGCGGCGTGTACAACAACGACCTGTATAAGGTGGTCGACCACTACACGTATGTGTTGTGCGGCGACGGCGACCTGATGGAGGGCATCAGTCATGAGGCGGCGTCGCTGGCGGGAACGCTGCAGCTCGGCAAGCTGATTGTGCTGTACGACGACAATCTGATCTCGCTGGACGGGCCGACGGACCTGAGCTACACCGAGGACGTCACGCAGCGTTTTCATGCGTACGACTGGCACGTGCAGTTCGTCTCGGATGGAAATGATCTGGAAGAGTTGAATCGCGCGATCGAGGCCGCGAAGATGGAGCGCACGAAGCCGTCGCTGATTCGCGTGCGCACGATCATCGGCTACGGAGCGCCGCGCGCCGGCACGAAGGCTGTGCATGGAGAGGCGCTGGGACCGGATGGAGCCAAGGCGACCAAGAAGTTCTTCGGCTTCCCGGAAGACCAGAACTTCGTCATTCCCGAGGATGCGCTGAAGAACTGGCGCGAGGCGATCGACAAGGGCAAGAAGGCGCAGTCTGATTGGCACGAGCGCTTCGATGCTTATAAGAAGGACTTCCCGGAGCTGGCTGCTCAGTACAGCCGCACGACGGCGATGGAGCTGCCGAAGGATTGGGAGAAGGTGCTGCCGACCTTCACGACCGAGAAGAAGATTGCAACGCGCAACGCGGGCCAGGTGGCGCTGAACAACCTGGGCAAGGTGCTGCCGGAGATGTTTGGCGGCGCGGCGGATCTGACGAGCTCGACGAAGACGATCTTCAAGGACTCGGGGAACTTCCACCTGGACCCGAAGGGCCGCAACGTCTTCTTCGGCGTGCGTGAGTTTGGGATGATGGCCGCAGTGAATGGTATTGCATGCCACGGCGGTCTGCTCCCGTTCGGCTCGACATTCTTCACGTTTTCGGACTACTGCAAATCCGCGCTGCGCATGGGCGCGCTGCAGAGCTCGCACTCGCTGTACATCTTCACGCACGATTCGGTGGGGCTGGGCGAGGATGGGCCGACACATCAGCCGATCGAGCACCTGATGGCACTGCGCGCGGTGCCGCAGATGACGGATTTTCGTCCGGCGGATGCGAACGAGACCTCGGCGTGCTGGGGCCTGGCGGTGGAGCGCAAGTCAGCGAGCTTCATGGCGCTGAGCCGGCAGGATCTGGCGGTGCTCGACCTGAACAAGTACAAGGTCTTCGAGGGCTGCCGCAAGGGAGCCTATGTGCTCGAGCAGTTTGGCAAGGACCTGATCATTGTGGCCACCGGCTCCGAGGTTGAGCTTGCGCTGAACGCCGCGAACGAGCTGAAGGGCTCGGGCATCAACGCGACGGTTGTGTCGATGCCGAGCTGGAAGATCTTCGAGGAGCAGAGCCAGGAGTATAAGGACTCGATCTTCCCACGCAGCGTGCCGACGATCTCGGTCGAGGCCGGCGCAACGCTGGGCTGGTACAAGTACGTTGGCCGCGACGGCATCGCGATTGGCATCGACCGCTTCGGCGCGTCGGCGAAAGGCGAGGTCGCGCTGGAGAAGCTCGGCATCTCGGTGCCGCATGTGGTCGAGGCCGCGAAGAAGCTGGTGAAGAAGTAGGAAGGCAAGTTAGGAGTGAGGAGTTAGGAGTTGGGATTTCGCTCTCTAACTCCTCACTTCTCCTAACTTTCTCTATGACTCAGGACGAAGCAAAAGCACTGGTCGGCGAGTGCGCCGCGGCGATGGTGGAAGACGGCATGCGTGTCGGTCTCGGCACGGGCACGACGTCGGTGATGTTCATCAAGGCGTTGGGCGAGCGTGTGCGGCAGGGGCTGAAGATTCGCTGCGTGGCGTCGAGCGATTCGAGCACGGAGCTCGGGCGCTCGCTCGGCATCGAGGTGGTGACGCTCGAGGAGCTGCCGGAGCTGGATCTGTACGTTGACGGCGCCGATGAGGTAGCAGTCGAGCCGGGGGCAGGGCTCTATCTCATCAAGGGCGGCGGCGCGGCGCTGCTGCGCGAGAAGATCGTTGCGAGCGCGGCGAGGCAGTTCCTCTGCGTAGTGGACGAGTCGAAGATCGTGAAGAAGCTGGGCAAGTTTCCGCTGCCTGTCGAGATCATCAAGATGGCGCGACCACTGGTGGAACCGCGGCTGGCGGAGCTGGGGCTGAATCCGATACTGCGAATGAAGAAGGATAAATCCGGCCCGGTGCTCACGGACGAGAACAACTGGATTCTGGACTGCGCAGCCGGGGTGATCGAGGACGCTGAGGAGACGGCGGCGGAGATTCGGTCGATCGTCGGCGTGGTGGAGCACGGGCTGTTTCTGGGCATGGCGGAGATGGCGCTGGTGGCCGGCGAGAGCGGCGTGCGCGAGCTTACCGCGTAAGCGCGAAGGCGATCAGCGTTGGACTAGCGTTGGCGGGATCGGACGCGGCCCTGTCGATGAGCTCTTCTTCGAGCGGACGCCAGCTCTGATCCATCTCGCAGCGCGCGACCTCTTCCGCGGACGCATTCGTGAAGCAGAGCTCGCAGACGGTCAGGTGATCGTCTTCATCGCGCACCGGCGGACCGAAGGTGCGGCACTGCACGGGACGTGCAGCGTAGAGATCGCATGTTCCCGTTGCGGGATCTAGCACCGGACAGGGCTCGTCGTTTGCGTAGTCTTCGAAGGCCTCTTCGTGATGCGGCTCTGTGAAGAGGAGGCCAGTCTGCGCGTCGCCGGGGAAGCCCGCGGCGACCAACCGCAGGCGTGAGGCGAGCGCACGCGTGCGAATACGCTCGGCGATCTCGGGTGGGGCAGCGGCGAGCGCGTCGCGGAGCGCTGCGGCGTCGAGCGGCGTGATGGCGAAGACACCGACACAGCATTGATGGCATCCCGGGCGACAGGCGAGATGGGTGCCGGAGCGTTCGGCGGCGGAGGAAAGCGCGGCGTCGATGATGGGGAAGAGGTCGTTCATGCGCTCAAAGAAGCATCTCGACTCTATTGGGCGCCATCGAGCCATGCTGAAGCAAGGCAACCGGGCGAACGCGGGCGACGTTGCTTATGTTTATCGTCACGTAGAAGGGATTTTGCTGCGGCGCGTTCCATTCTGCATCGCAGCG
>DASYBN010000152.1:0-17290 GCA_036500785.1 Acidobacteriaceae bacterium | reverse complement strand
GCCGTCGAGGAAAACACCGCGGACGAGAACCACCTCCCGCTCGCAGAAAATCTCGAGCGCCTGCACGCCGCGCGCAATCTCCACAACCAGCCATTCGCCATCCGCGTGCTGCCCATGCCGGCTCCCGTGATCTTCGAAGGCCAGCGGCTGCCGGCGAGCTACGCGAACTTTTACATCGCGAACGGCCTCGTGCTCGTGCCAACATTCAACGATCCCAACGACCGCATAGCGTTGAACACAATCGCGGAGTGCTTTCCCGACCGGGTGGTCACCGGTATTCATTGCACCGATTTCATCTGGGGCCTCGGCGCGCTGCACTGCATGACCCAGCAGGAGCCAGCCTAGCTCAACTTGCCAATAGCACGGACGGCCGTTGCCGATCTTGAGACCTGCCGTGCATGCACAGCCTGTGCTCTCGCTAGACTGGCGAATGATGCGCGGGCTTGTTTCATCTTCGGTTGTGTTCGGTGTGTGCCTGGGGCTGTGCGGATGCCAGGTGCCGGTGAGTCCTGGGTTCGGCACGAGCGAGCCTTCGTCGGCCAACACGCGCGGCTCAGTCGAGACGCACTATTCGCCCACGGAAAATCTGGAGCGCTATGACCTGTCGCTGCTGCGCTCCGCACACCGGTCCATCGATCTCTGCGGGTTCAGCTTCACCGATGAGGCGGTCGGCGACGCGATTGTGAATGCTGCCCGGCGCGGCGTGCACGTGCGTGTCTATCTCGACCGCGGACAGTCGAGCGATGAGTTAGAGCGCGCGGCGAAGCGCGACGGCCCGGCCAGGGGAAGCGGGCGCAAGCACGATATCGCATACGCCGACGGTCTCTTCGACGAACAGGAGACCCCGGACCCCGGCAGTGAAGCCGTGATTGCCCGTCTCGCCGCGACACCGAACGTCGAGGTGAAGATCAAGCACTCGCGCGTACTGATGCACTTAAAATCGTATGCGGTGGATGGACAGACGCTGCGTTCCGGCAGCGCCAACTTCTCGGCCAGCGCGCTGAAGCGTCAGGACAACGATCTGGTGATGACGCGCGACACCGCAACAGTGCGGCGCTTCGAGCTCGATTTCAATCAGATCTGGTCACGCCCGGATAATGAACGGCTGACGCCGCAATCGTAGGCTTCCACGTAAGCTAGCCTTACGATGAGTTCCCTTCCCCAAGCTTCCAGCTCGCCTGCGAGTCCCCTTTCCGATGCTGCGCTGATGCGGCTCGCGATCGAGCAGGCGCGCGCAGCCGAAGCTGCGGGCGAGGTTCCGGTGGGTGCAATTGTCGTGGCGCCGGACGGTGCAACAATCATCGGCCGAGGATGGAATCGCGTGATCCGCGACAGCGATCCGACCGCCCATTGCGAGATCGTCGCGCTGCGCGAGGCAGGACGTGCGCTTGGCAATTACAGGCTCACCGGATGCACGCTGGTCTGCACACTGGAGCCCTGCGCGATGTGCGCGGGAGCTATCCTGCACGCGCGCATCGCACGCCTTCTCTACGCCGCGCGCGATCCGAAGGCCGGCGCGTGCGGCAGTGTGCTCAGCGTCATGAATCACGCAGCGCTCAACCATCGCGTCGAGTTGGTTGAGGGAGTTTTGGCAGATGAATGCGGGGCGATGCTGAGCGAGTTCTTTCGCTCGCGCCGAGCCAACGCGGGCACCGCCTGACCGGCATCACACTTCAGTGACGGAGGCAATCATGGCTACAAGCACACGTTCTTCTGCAACCAGGTCCGCCAAGCGCTCCACGACTCCGCCCTCGCGGCGGTGGTCGGCGAAGGTGAAGACCGATTCGACCAAGCCCTCACCTGGGCTCTTCAAGA
The DNA here is from genome assembly GCA_036500785.1 of Acidobacteriaceae bacterium. Classification (GTDB taxonomy): domain Bacteria; phylum Acidobacteriota; class Terriglobia; order Terriglobales; family Acidobacteriaceae; genus Granulicella. Next base: position 15,475 of record DASYBN010000152.1, on the reverse strand, counting down.
AGTCCTCGAAGGAGATCGCAGAAGGGCTGGCGAAGAAGTCTGTCTCACCGGAAGGTCCTGGACAGGCGATGCGCATGCTGAGCTTCTATGAAAATCGCGGCGGAAAAAACCTGTCCGCTGAGCGCAAGCGCACACTCGAAAACGCCAAAGACCTGCTGCGCGAAAAAGAAGGCAAAGCTCCGGCGAGCAAGAGCACCTCCGGCGCGCGCAAGCGCAGCACGTCCTCGGGTTCCGGCAGAAGCTCGCACTCGCGCCGCGCATCGAAGTCCTCCGGAAAGGCGAGCTCCTGATGGCCGGCCGTTTCGATGGCAAGATTGCAGTCGTCACGGGTTCGTCATCGGGCATCGGGCAGGCGATTGCTGTCCGGCTGGCCAGCGAAGGCGCGGCCGTGGTGATCGACTATCGGGGCCACGAAGAGGGCGCCAAGGACACGCAAAGCCAGATCCAGGCGAAGAACCCACAGGCCAAGACCATCATCGTGCAGGCGGACGTCACGAAGATCGCCGACACCAACAATCTGGTCGAGCAGGCCTGGTCGCAGCTGGGTGGGTGCGACATCCTCGTCAACAACGCAGGCGTCGAAAAGGGTGCTGAATTCTGGGATATCACCGAGGCCGACTACGACCTGGTGCTGGACACCAACCTGAAGGGCGCGTTCTTCCTCACGCAAGCCTTCGTACGCAAGCTGCGCGACGCGAAGAAGCCCGGACGCGTGATCAACATCTCCTCTGTGCATGAAGACATGGTCTTCCCGCACTTCCCCACCTACTGCGCCGCAAAAGGCGGCCTGCGCATGCTGATGCGTGACCTTGCTGTCGAGCTTGGCCCGCTGGGCATCACGGTGAACAACGTGGCGCCCGGCGCGATCATCACGCCGATCAACAAATCGCTGCTCGAGGACAAGAGCAAGCTCGATCCGCTGCTGAGGAATATTCCACTGGGACGCCTGGGAACCTCCGAAGAGGTCGCCGGCCTGGTGGCGTGGCTCGCCTCCGATGAGGCCGCTTACGTCACCGGATCAACCTACTTCATCGACGGCGGTCTGATCCGCAACTACCATGAGCAGTAACCACAGTCGGAAGCTTTGAGTCCAACGCGACGAAACGGAGAGAATAAGGCGATGGGTCTTCTTCTTTACACTGCTGACTGGTGCCGCGACTGCCGTGAGGCCAAACGATTTCTGGTGAAGCATTCGATCCCCTTCGAAGAGATCGACATCGAGCGCACGCCCGGAGCAGCCGACGAGGTGATCCGCCACACAGGCAAGCGCGCGATCCCGCAGTTCGTGCTCGATGGCAAATGGATTCAGCCTTACCGCCCAGGGCGAGGCTTCCTGCACGCAGAGATGTCCAAGCTCTTCGGCGTGGGCGAGGGCTGAGCGCAGCCTACTCCGACGCGGACTGCCCTACCGGAAGGTCCGCGCCGCTGACCGCACGCAGCGAATGAATGATGCGCTCTCCCAGGCGCTCGAGCTCCTGGATGTGTTCGGCCACCATGCTCCGCAGCAGCTGCTCGCCCGTGGGCGTGAGCTTGATGATGGAGCGGCGGAGATCGCGCTCGTCCGTATGACGGCGAACGAGGCCGGCCCGCTCGGCACGATCTACAAGCTCAACTGTGCTGTTGTGGCGGAGCACCATACGGTCGGCAAGATAGCTGACCGACGCCGGCTGTCCCGGCGGCACAGCGGCAATCACCTGCAGCAGCTGATATTGCTGGGCCTGAACCCCGTGGCGCTCGGACGATGTCTCACTGAAGCTGAGAAACTGACGCAACTGGAAGCGGAACTCCGCGAGCTCCCGGAGACGTGGAACCTCTACGATGCCGTTACCGTTTTCTTCCATGGGCGTGCTCCATTCTTTCGTGCTGTACTTACGATCTGACTCTTCACAGTATCCCAACGGATACACTGGAAATGACGTTCCGATCCTGGAGTCTATGGTGCCTTCGATGCGTGCCGAAGAGCTCTGAGTTGGCGACGATCTGGCATTCATAAACCCACTTCCTTCCTGCTTTGGAGACCCGATGATTCCCCGTTACACGCGTCCGCAGATGGCCTCGGTCTGGACCGAACACAGCCGCTACGAAAACTGGCTGCGTGTCGAGCTTGCGGCGACCGAAACGCTCGCTCGTGCGGGAATTGTTCCCGCGGAGGCCGCGGCGGCGCTTCGTGCGCGCGCCGGTTTTACCGTGGAACGCATAAATGAGCTTGAAGCAGAACTGCGTCACGACATACTGGCATTTACGACAGCTGTCGCAGAGTCAGTTGGCCCCGAGGCTCGCTGGCTGCACTATGGTTTGACCTCCACCGATGTCGTTGACACGGCGCAGGCCCTCGCAATCGGTGAAGCTTCAAAGTTGATTCGTGCTGGCATTGTCCGGCTTCGGGATGTTTTGCGCAAGCGCGCAATTGAGTTTCAGCACACCCCCACCATCGGCCGCACCCATGGCGTCCACGCAGAACCAACGACTTTCGGGCTGAAACTGCTGCTTTGGTACTCCGAGATGGGGAGGAACCTGCGGAGGTTCGATGCCGCGGCCGAGGACCTCCGCGTCGGCAAACTCTCCGGCGCCGTCGGCACCTTCGGCCACCTCGAGCCCGAGCATGAGGCGGCCATCCTAAAGGAGCTGGGCCTGCGGCCTGCGGCAATCGCCACGCAGGTGCTGCAGCGCGACCGCCACGCCGCCTACCTCTGCGCGCTTGCCGTCGTCTGCTCGTCGCTGGACAAGATCGCCACCGAGGTTCGTCACCTGCAGCGCACCGAGGTGCGTGAGGCCGAGGAGTTCTTCTCTGCCAAGCAGAAGGGCTCCAGCGCCATGCCGCACAAGCGCAACCCGATCACGGCCGAGCAGATCTCCGGCCTCGCCCGCGTGGTCCGCGCCAACGCGCAGGTCGGGCTTGAGAACGTTGCGCTCTGGCACGAGCGCGACATCTCGCACTCCTCGGCCGAGCGCGTCGTCCTGCCGGATTCGACAATCCTGACCGACTACCTGCTGGACAAAACGGCCAGCATGGTCGAGCGCATGCTCGTCTATCCCGCGCGCATGCTCAGGAACCTCGAATCGACCAACGGACTCGTCTACTCGGGGCAACTTCTGCTGGAGCTCGCCGGTGCCGGCATGAGCCGCGAGGATGCGTACAAGCTGGTGCAGCGCCACGCCATGGACGCCTGGACCAACGACCGCGACTTCCGCCAGTTGGTAGAGTCCGACCCCGAAATCACGGCGCGGCTGCCGAAGGACCGGCTCGCCGGCGTATTCGACTATCGCCGCCAGCTCAAAAACGTCGACGCCATCTTCGAGCGCGTGCTCGCCGAAGACGCCGACCTGTAACCAAACGCGCTAGGACGCGCTTGAGGAACTCTTGGCCAGAGATGCGGCCGAGGCGAGGCACGGGTCATCGTCCTGCTCATCATCCTCGGCGCTGTAGAGCAGGAGCGCGGCCCCGGAGACCTCAACATACAAACAGGATTCGCACAGGCGCCGCGCCGTCAGCGCCAGGAAGCGCTTCAGCTCCGGGAGTCCATGATCGTTCGGCAGCGCCACGGCAAACTCGCGGTGCTCGCCATAGGACTGGCTGCCGTCCTCCTCGCGCCAGTAGCCGAACAGCGTGGACGACGTCGCGGTATAGCCGCCAAAGTGCTCGACGAGATAACTGTGAACGGACTGCTCAATCGTGCCGCCGCCCGGGCACGGTTCCTTCAGCTTCAGTGAAGGCAGCAGAAAGCGGACGTTCTTCCCCAGCGGTTGTTCGCGTAGCTCCATCGGTGGACGGTTCCCCCACATAGGATGACAGAACGAAACCCCGCGTGGCCGGCTATTCGTATGTGGGATAAGCGAGCAGCGCCGGAGGCGATTGCTCGCTCGCAGGCTGTCCCGGAGCCTCGAGCGCCGCGGCGGGCGCCCCTGGGGCGAACAGATCACTAGGCGGGCCGGAGCGCATCGCAATGCCGTCCGGTGTGGGCAAGGGCAGCATCGCCGGCGCAGCCTGAGTAGCAGCCTCAGCCGTCGTTGTCGTATCCACATTCAACGCCCGCTGCCGAAGATCGAGCACGGGAGCGTCGCGCGGCATATCAAACCGTCCGTGGCCGAGGTAAGCGACAAATACCACCCCGGTCGCCACGGGCGAAAGCACGACCAGCGGAACGCCATAGCGCTTGATAAGGCTCTCCGTCACGCCCTGGATCCCATACGATCGCCAGATCGAGCCGGGCACCTGCGGCACTCTGAAGACGTGGAAATCGACCCCGGGATGCTTGTGGGCGTAGTGGCTCAAGCCGCGGGCCACTTGTTTCGGCGTCGTCAGGCCAAAATCCGCGATGAAGTTCCGTCGGATAGCGTGCGGATAAATGTGATTGATGGTGGTGCGCGCGAAGTCAGCGCAGTTGCGGAAGGCGCCGTTGTACCGCTCGACGTTGCGGCGGTCGTTGAACATCGCCATGAGGCTCGCGTCCTGCTCGGCTGTTGTGGCGACGCTGAACCCGTAGATTGCCCGATCGTAGGCTGAGCCGACGAGTTCATACCAGTTTCCGCCCGGCGTTCCTCCGTCGGGCAGGTCCGGAGCCACGGATTCAAGCTCGCGCCGTCGATACTGATCGCGCAGCCGCACCTCCTCTGCACGATTCATCGTCGTCGGAATGTCCGCCGGCGACTCGACCGCATACAGGTACGCAACCAGCGGAATCGCCACCCAATCCCGGTGGTCGATACCGTCGTACCGGCTGATCACGGCGCCCAACTCCCCCGGGCGGCACGGTCGCAACTCGATCGGCGTCGCGGCGCAGATGTGATCGAAATACAGCGCTGCATGGCCGGTCGGGTTCACCACGCCAAGGCCGCCGTACGGCTGCTCCAGCAGCAGCGACACCTCGGCACGCGCGGGAAGTGCCCTCCCGGCCAGAAGAAGAGCCGCGGATGCAGCGCAGAGCAACGGAACGCGCAGCCTCTTAGCAACGCGCCTGATCGCCTCCGGTAGCCGACCTGAGCCCGTTTCCGGGGTAGCGGCGCTGAGCAGCGCATTGCTTCGACGGAAGTGTGCCATAAGAAAATTTAACCGCAGTTCCTGTCAAAAGTCGCCTTGGAGTTTTACTAGCTCTGGAGCTTTACTAGTTGCGACCGCGCGTGGGCCGATCTGAGGGAAGATCTGACCGGCGTGGATAATGGGCAGATGCACACTGCAGAAGCCGGCGCGCGCCTTACCCTGACGTTGGCCGTCACCGGAGCCAGCGGATCAGTACTGGCTATTGAGATGCTGCGCACACTGGCATCGGACGCTCGCGTAGGCCGCGTGCACCTGGTGATCTCTCCCAGCGCGCTCCGGGTGCTCGCCGAAGAGACCGGCATCAGCGGGCGCAACTCCCTGATTGACAAGCTGGTTAGCAGTCATGCAGACAAATTCATCCAGCACGCGCACGAGGACGTCGGCGCCGCAATAGCCAGCGGATCCTACCCCTTGGATGCCATGATCGTGCTTCCCTGCTCAATGGGAACGCTGGCCGGAATCGCGCACGGACTCGCCGGAAATCTTGTGGAAAGAGCTGCGGATGTCTGCCTGAAAGAGCGCCGGCGGCTGGTGTTGTGCGTCCGCGAGACGCCCCTGAACCTCATCCACATCCGTAACATGGCCGCCGTGACGGAGGCCGGTGCGACGGTCTTCCCGGTGATCCCAAGCTTCTATAACCAGCCGAAGTCCATGGACGATATTGCGCGGAACTTCGTGCATCGCGTTCTGCAACACATCGGCTTGCCGCAGCCGGGCGCATTCACCTGGGGAGCCGACTCGAAGACTTCCTGACTCCCTGCCTTGCTGACTCCCTGCCTTGCTGCCTTGCTGACTCGCTCCTAGTGCATAGCCTGCAGCGTACGCACCGTGCCTGTCGGCACGGGGTTCGCCTTCAGGAAGTCGGCTGTGGCCTGGGCGGATCGGCGGTCGCAGCGGTTCGGCGCAAGATGTCCGCAACCGGGCAAGATGTCGAGCTCCGAGTTCGGCACAAGCTTGTGCATCTCTTCGGCCACCGAAAGCGGGATCAGTTGATCGTCCGCTCCCCAGACGATGAGCAGCGGCTCCGTGATCGAAGGCAGACGCGGCTCCAGCAAATCGCCTTCATTCATCGACGCCAGGTTCTTATCAATCGTCCATTGATATCCCTGAATCGCCCGCAGAAGATCGCGCCGGACGTACATCGGCATCGGCTTTGCATCCGGCTCCATCACCGAGAACAGCCGCTGCACATCGTCCGTCGTCTGCGGCTCGAACAGCTTCCGTGGCTCATTCAGCTGAAACCGCATCCCCGCGCTGTCATAGACCACCACGCGATCGATGAGTTCCGGATGATCGAGCGCCAGCCGGAGCGAGATCCATCCGCCCATCGACCAGCCGCCGATATCCGTCCTCTGCAGACCCAGCGCCTGAATAAAGTCGTAGACGAACTTCGACTGACCGGTGATGGAGTAGTCGCCGTTCTCCGGACGCGGCGAGCGGCCGTATCCCAGCAGGTCCGGAGCGTACACATGAAATCCCGCGCGCTTCAGGCGCTTCAGCATTGGCGCCCAGGCCTCGTCGCGATCGCCCAGCCCATGCACCAGCACGAGCGGAATGCCTCCGCCGGGGATGCCCGGCTCAGCCTCGTAGTAATGCACGCGGCCTTCTGGCGTCAGAACGTAATTGCTTTGCACACGCGAGAGGAAAAGACCGAAGTGAGTCGCCTGCCGCATAACCCAAAGCGGACGAACGTAGAACGCAACCGCCAGGAGGACTCCCAGCCCCACCACAACCAGCACAAGACGGCCCAGCGCTTTCATCCGAAACGCAACTCCTCTTCCATGTGTCTCTTCAGATTCAGTCTACGGGCCGAAGGTCAACACGCGCGAGAAGATCGCGACCAGATGAGGCTGCAGGAACAACTACCGGTACGGTTTGCCAAACTCCTCGGCGAAAACGGTGCGCGCAATGTCGAAGCGTCCGCCATTGAACTTGTCCGGGCCGCGCAGATGCCCGACAGCCAACAGCGCGACCACCCAGTAGCTCATCGGCAGGCGCAGCGTCTCGCAAATCTTGTCCTGTTCGAACCCTTCCATCGGCGCCGTGTCGTAGCCCAGCACCTCGGCCATCAGCATCATCGAGGTAAAGGCGAGCATCACCTGCTTGTTCAACCACGCCGTCATCTGGTCGTGGGTAAAGCTGGACATGTACCCCGGTACGCTGGTGGCAGCCTGCGCCGCATAGCTCTCCGGCATCCCGCCGGCGCGGCCCATCCGCAGCATGTCATCAAGGTCCCGGCGCCATCCATCCCGGTCGCCGCAAGCCACGATCACGGCCGATGCCTCTTCCACCTTGGCCTGGTTGTAGCTGGCCGCGCGTAGCCGCCGCCGCTGCTCCGGATGCTGAACCACGATGAACCGCCAAGGCTGCAAGTTATAGCCACTGGGCGCATTAAGGCCCGCCTCGAGGATCTCGCGGAGGTCACCGGGAGGAATCGGTTCTCCGTCGAAGCTGGGCGTCGCGCGCCGCTGGCGAATCGCTTCGGCGAGCGACTTGGGTCCGTTGGCCATTCTTTCTTTCCTCCCCAGTAATTCTGTCCTTCAGCATATTAGCCGCAAACTGACCCCGGATAAGTGTGCCTAATGAACATCGGCGAGACTTTGTTCGGTGATGAATGGAGACTGGCCAGCCACCTCAGAGAAGACGCTGACGCCGGAAAAGCCCTCCCGAAGCTCAGGATGAGCGTTCAGCAAGGCCGCCGCAGCAGCCGTATTGCGCGTCCGCGCGGCATTTGTATCTGCATTGGAATCAGCCGTGTAATGCAGCACCAGGTCGAGTGACTTCCCATCGGTAGCTGCCGCGCTTCCAAGCTGCGTCAGGCGAAACTCGGCGCCATCCTTCGACTTGAGGACCAGAGGCGTCTCGGCAGTGATCCCTTCACTCAGCTCGCCGGGCGCGTCATTGCGGCGCTCCGTGCGGAGCTGCTCCAGATGCGTGCTGGTGATAAAGTTCGCGGGTCGCAGAAGCTGGTCCGCCTGCCCGTAGAGCACCCACGCCAACCACTTTTTCCCGGCCTTGACGTCGGCGCGCGCAGTCGTCCAGTACCACAGGCCGTCGTGTCCGGCGGCTGTGCGCGCGTGCGGATAGAAGCCGGCCATCTTCCACGCGCTGCCCTGCTGCTCCAGCAGCATCGGAAGCATCCACGGCCGGTCGCCTTCGGCGTCCACAATGGCGAAGGCATAGACGCCCGGCGGCAGCCCGGGAATCGCAAAGTCCACCTCGCCGGTGCTGCCGGAGAGCAGACAGGCGAAGTCCGCCTCGCTGGTATCGCCGGCCTTGCGTGCCGTGGCGTCCAGCCGGTAGAGCTGCGCGACGCGCAGCGTGTCCGTTCCAATAGCCGCAGAGGTCTGATGAATGATGTAGGCGCTGGCGTCGAAGTTCGACGCGATATCCGGTGCGCTCATCGCCTGCACGCGGGAGCTGTCATTGGCCTTAACCGCGCTGGCGAGCGCAAGCGCCGTATCCGCCAGCGACTGCCGCAGATCGCCGGACATGGCAGATTGCGTTGTGCAGGTAGAGCCCTCGGGCTGCATCTGTGCGCTTAACGCGAGCGGCACACCGAGAGCGACCAGCCAGAGCGTACGCGCAGCCCGGCCGAAAGCGTTGTACTTCCCAGTGCCGATTCCAAGCCCGTGACGCAGACGAATCTCCTGCCGGCGCGGTCGCTCGGCTGCCTGAAGCATACGAGGGGGCGCGGCGCGGCGTCCAGCGAAGCGCCGAAGACGCAGCAGCGGTATTCTGGTGCGATGCTGCGCTTGAGGCTACCCTCGCTGTCGGCTGCACGTCCCACCTGCAGCATGATTTGCGCTCCGAGCAAAACGAGTTGCGAGCCCATGAAGAGCCGGAGACTTCATCCGCTTCCGCACGGCCTGTTCCTTATCGCAGCAGCCGCATGCGGGCTGAGTCTGCAAGCCGGAGCACAGAGCTCGAGGCTGCCCGCTAATCCGCCGACCTCGCTGGCCAACCCGAACTCGCTTCCTGCGCCGATCGCAGCCGCTCCTCCGACCGGCAATACAGCGCAGAAGCATCGCGCCCACGTGACCTACGCGAATGGTCTCCTGGAGGTGCGCGCGGACGACTCCAGCCTCAACCAGATCCTGCGCGATATCTCGCGAGAGACGGGAATGAAGATCACTGGCGGAGTCGCCGACCAGCGGGTCTTTGGGATCTATGGGCCAGCGCCCGCAGGAACCGTGCTGAAGACGCTGCTCGACGGCACCGGCACGAACATGCTGCTCCAGGAGACTGCGATCACCCACGCGCCAAAGGAGCTCGTGCTCTCGCCCCGCACCGGCGGACCAACGCCGCCACCACCAAGCTCTGCGAGCTACGACGAGACCGAGAACGAGCCGGATCTTCCGATTCCCGCCAGTGCGCAACCGGTTCGGACGCCGAGTGTTCGTCGCATGCCCGCGCCTGCGTCGTCGGCAAATCAGACGCCCGCTCCATCGACGCCGCCAACCATGCCGCAGCCGGCGAACAATGTCCTTGGAAATCCGAACAACGTCTCGCCCACCGCATCCACGATGCCGGTGACGAACTCCGTGCCTCTCAGCACGCTGCCCACGCCTTCCACCGCGCCTCCGGTGAGCGGGATCGTCGATGCGCCGAATCCGCCGCCGGCAGGCAGCACGACCGCAGGATTCACCAGCCAGACGCCCAGCAACAATCCGAACACGGCGCCGCACGCGACCCAGACCAGCTCGCCGAATGGCGTGAAGACGCCGCAACAGATTTATGAGGAGCTGCAGCAGTTACAGCAGCAGAAGGCGAACCCGCAAGGCTCGTCGGCGCCGCAATAGCCCCGTTGTGTTCCACGTAGACCGGCTGACTCGAGGCGCCGCAGGAGATCTACGGTCAGAGATGCCAAGCTAGAGGAAGGTGCTTAGATTTTGGCCTTGGCCGGAGCTGTTTCGAGCGCCCCGGTCCGCACCGGAGCAGCCGCGCGACCAGCCATCAGACGGAAAAACCCGAGGCAAACGCCATAAGCGACCAGAACACCAAACGCCATTGCAGCGAGAATTGCGCAGACCAACATCAACGAGATCAACATCTTCTGTCCTTCCAGCCCTGCCGCCGTTGAAAGCTGCGGCCCCGGCGGCGCGCCGCGGTCCTTCTGCATTGGACGTGCCGGCCAGAGACAAGTCTGAAGCCTCTGGCACGCCATGTCTCTGGAAAAACTAGCAGCCCCTATTGACGTTCGCGATTCCCCGAGTGGGTTAGTACGTGCGTGTGCGACCGGGTTAGACCAAAGGAACGTGCCGGAGCGCTCCACAACCGCTGCAACCCGGCGAAGATCAGCACCCCGGCAGCTTGTATCCTAGGAAGATGGCCGCAATCGGCCGAAGCACGCCTATGAGCCTCACCCACATCCACGTCCGCGGCGCCCGGCAGCACAATCTGCGGGACGTCTCGGTCTCCATTCCGCGGAACACCCTGACGGTTGTCACGGGGCTCTCCGGCTCCGGCAAGAGCTCCCTCGCGTTCGACACGATCTACGCCGAGGGACAGCGCCGCTATGTGGAGACGCTCTCCGCATACGCGCGACAGTTCCTGGACCAGATGGAGCGCCCGGATGTGGACTCGATCGAGGGCTTGAGCCCGGCCATATCCATTGAACAAAAGACGACGTCGCGCTCGCCGCGCTCGACGGTCGGAACGATCACCGAGATCTACGACTATCTCCGCCTCCTGTGGGCGAGCGTCGGCCAGCCGCACTGCCCCAACTGCCACCGGCCCATCTCGCGCCAGAGCGCCGACCAGATCGTCGCGCAGATTGTGGAGCGCAACCAGAACGAGTCGCCGGGCGAGCGCATTACCGTCCTCGCTCCAGTGGTCCGCGGACGCAAGGGCGAGTTCCGCGAAGAGCTCGAGCTGCTGGACAAGAAGGGCTACCGCATCCGCATCGATGGCGAGATAACCGAGATCGACGAGGGAATGCGGCTCGAGAAGCGCAAAAACCACACCGTTGAGGCGATCGTCGACCGCATCATTCTGAAGCCCGTGCCGGGTGAGCCCAGTTCGAGCGGACACGCTCCACTGGATACACGAAGGCTGCAGGTGGCCGTAACAACAGCGCTTCAGTTGGCGAACGGGCTGGTGCTGATCGGCCTGCAGGCGCCGGGCGGCCACTACCACGAGACGCTGTTCAGCTCCTCGATGGCCTGCCCCGACTGCGGCATCAACGTCCCGAAGCTCGAGCCGCGCAGCTTCAGCTTCAACTCGGCGTACGGCGCGTGCCCGGAGTGCCACGGTCTGGGCTCGATTTACGACTTCGATCCGGCGAAGACCATCGCGGACTGGTCCAAACCCTTACTCGATGGAGCGATGGGGCCCGGTTCCGCATCGCAGTATCTGCTGCGGCTGATCAAGCTCGCGGCCGATAAGTACAAGATCAATCTGAAGCGGCCGTTTGAGGAGCTCGACGACGCGCACAAGGAATTGCTGCTGTACGGTCCGCCTCGGCCTGAGGCTGCGCGCACAGGCTTCCACGGCATCATTCCGTGGCTCCGCGACACGCTCGAGGAAACCAAATCCGAGGGCTATCGCGAGTACATGATGCAGTACATGTCCGCGACCGAGTGCCCGCGCTGTCACGGCCGCCGGCTGCGTCCCGAGTCGCTCGCCGTGACAATTCCGATTGCGGATGCAGCCGAGCATCCGCCGGTAAACCGCGCGGACCGCGATGTGGAACCGCTGAGCGCAGCGAACGCACGGCGCTCCGTTTCGATTGCGGAGTTCACGGCGTTGTCGCTTGAACGCGCGATGCTGGGCGCGCGGTCGATGCAGTTCATCGGTCGCGACAAGCTGATCGCTGACCGCCTGCAGCGCGAGATCATCGAGCGCCTCGAGTTCCTCAATGCCGTCGGGCTCGGCTACCTCTCGCTCGACCGCAGTGCCGCTACGCTCAGTGGCGGCGAGGGCCAGCGCATACGGCTCGCAACCCAGATCGGATCACGCCTCCGTGGTGTTCTTTACGTGTTGGACGAACCCTCGATTGGCCTGCACCAGCGCGACAACCAGCGCCTGATTACCGCACTCGAAAACCTGCGCAACCTCGGCAACACCGTGCTTGTTGTCGAGCACGATGAGGACACGATTCGCAAGGCCGACTACGTGCTCGATCTCGGTCCGGGCGCAGGCAAAAACGGCGGTCATCTCATCGCCGCGGGAACGCCCGCGGAGATCATGGCGAATCCCGCATCGGTGACGGGCAAGTATCTCTCCGGCGAAATCGACATCGTCACGCGGCCAACTCCCGGCCAGGCGCCGCGTCCCGTGAGCGGGCGCTGGCTCTCTGTCGAAGACGCCCGCTCGCACAATCTGCAAAACGTTACGGCGCACTTCCCGCTCGGCGTCATGACCGTCGTGACCGGTGTGAGCGGATCGGGCAAGTCGACGCTCGTGAACGACATTCTCTACCGCGCGCTAGCGAAGGAACTATATGGATCGCGCGAGGAGCCGGGCGAGCACAAGGCGATCCACGGCATCGAGCAGCTCGACAAGGTAATCCAAATCGATCAGTCGCCCATCGGCCGCACGCCGCGGTCGAATCCCGCGACCTACACCGGCGTCTTCACGGCGATTCGCGATCTCTTTGCGATGCTGCCGGAGTCGCGTGAGCGCGGCTACAAGCCCGGGCGCTTCAGCTTCAACGTCCAGGGCGGCCGCTGCGAGGCGTGCCAGGGCGAAGGTCAGCGGCGCATCGAGATGAATTTCCTGCCGGACGTCTACGTGCTCTGCGAGGTCTGCAACGGCCGGCGTTACAACCAGGAGACGCTCAGCGTAAAGTTCAACGGCTACTCGATTGCCGACATCCTTGACCTGCCGATCGAGGACGCACTGCCCATCCTGAAAGACATTCCCGCGGTCAATCAAAAGCTGCAGACGCTGGTCGATGTCGGCCTGGGATACGTGCATCTGGGGCAGTCGGCGACCACGCTCTCCGGCGGTGAAGCGCAGCGGATGAAGCTGGCCAAGGAGCTGAGCAAACGGCAGACCGGCAAGACGCTCTACCTGCTGGATGAGCCGACCACCGGCCTCCACTTCGACGACGTTCGCCGGCTGCTGGAGGTACTGCACCGGCTCACCGATCTCGGCAACACGGTCGTCATCATCGAGCACAACCTCGACATCATCCGCAATGCCGACTACCTGATCGATCTCGGACCGGAGGGCGGCGAAGGCGGCGGACGCATCGTCGCGCAGGGGCCGCCCGAGGCTGTGGCCCATACGAAGGAGTCACATACGGGGCAGTTCCTGGCGCGCTACTATGATGGCGCGGCAAACGGGTCCGTGGCGGCGTCGCTTCCGCCCGCAGAGCTTCCGGACCTCGCCAAAAAGGCGCCGAAACAGAAGCGTGCGGCACCCGAGAAGAAGACCGGAGTTCCGACGCCTTCAAAGAAGAAGCCTGAGACGCAGACTGCGAAACCCGCAGCAAGGAAGAGAGCGAAGAAGGTGAACGAAGAGCAGGAGTTGGCTTCCACGCGATAGCAAGCTGACGTATGAGCCCTTTGAGCACATCCGAGGTCCGCGCGCCCAAGGCGCTGGACATCCAGCACGACACCGATCCTGCGCGCGATCACGGGCCGGCGAAGCACATTCCGCACCTCGGGCATGCACTGCTGTTCTTCGTCATCGCATGGCTGAGCCTGAGCGTGTGCAGCCTGATCGTGCTCGCGGCCGGACACCTGCACACCGAAGAGCAGATGAAGGCGCATCAGGGCCTGGCCATGCTCGGACAGGGCGCCTCGTACCTGCTGACGCTCGGCATCGCTTGTTTTACGTTCCCAAAGCTCTGGGAGCGGACGTTCTCACGCGGCATCGAGTGGAACGCGCTTGCGGTGAAGCGCTGGTGGTATTGGCTCATCCCCGCCGCCGCGCTGCTCAGCGGCGTCGCGCAGTTCTCGTTGCGCTTTGTCTCAGAGCCGAAGAATTCACCGCTTGATCAGATCCTGCAAACAACCCACGGCGCATGGCTGATGACCGGCTTCGGCGTACTGCTCGCTCCGGTGACCGAGGAGATCGCGTTTCGCGGCTTCCTTCTGCCGGCCCTCGCGATTGCCTACGACTGGCTCGCGCTGGAGCGAACGCCCGCCGGACTCCAGAAGTGGCAGAGCTCCTCGATGCACAGCCGCGCCGCGCTGCTCTTCGCGGCGATCTTTTCAAGTGTTCCGTTTGCGCTGATGCATGCCGGCCAGTTGCAGCACGCGTGGGGAGCGCTCGGCATCCTGTACGGCGTGAGCCTGGTGCTCTCCTTCGTGCGTATCCGGACGAACTCCGTCGCGGCCTCCACGCTGATGCACGCCACTTACAATCTGACCGTCTTCGTAGTGCTGTTTATTGGGACGGACGGCTACAGGCACATGGAGAAGTTTCTGAAGTGATCTCGCCGCGTGACGTCGCGGCGTTCCGGTTTTCGATAAACTGGAAGAGAGATGATTCCTACGCTTGAGTGGACGCCTGAAGGCGTCAGTTTCCTGGACCAGACGAAGCTTCCCCACGAAGAGACCTACGTTCTCGCACGGGATTACAACGAGGTCGCGCGCGCGATCAAGGACATGATCGTGCGCGGCGCGATGGCGATCGGCGTTTCGGGCGCGATGGGTGTGGCGCTGGGCATCGAGCGCTCGCAGGCGACCACGATCCCCGAGTTGGACAAGGAAGTTGAGCACATCTGCGAGACGCTCGCGAAGACGCGGCCGACCGCCGTGAATCTCTTCTGGGGCATCGCGCAGGTGCGCGACCTCTACAACGAGCTCGCGGCGAAGAAGACGCCGATCCCGCAGATCAAGCGCGAGGTTGTGGCGCTCGCCAGGCGCCTGTACGACGAGGACATCGCGAACCTGCGCCGCCTGGGTGCGCTCGGAGCGGAGCTTCTGCCGCAGCAGGGCACGGTGCTGACGCACTGCAACGCGGGCGCGCTCGCGGCGTGCGGCTATGGGTCGGCGCTGGGCGTAATTCGCGCGGCCGTCGAGGCCGGCAAGCAGATCGACGTCTTCGCCGATGAGACGCGGCCGTTCAACCAGGGCACGCGCCTCACCGCGTGGGAGCTGCTGAAGGACAACATCCCAACGACGCTGATCTGCGACAACATGGCCGCTTACTTCATGGGCCAGGGGCGGATCCAGGCAGTAATTGTGGGCGCTGACCGCATTGCAGCGAACGGCGACACGGCCAACAAGATCGGTACCTATGGCGTTGCGATTCTGGCCAAAGAGCACGGAATTCCGTTCTACGTCGCTGCTCCGTTCAACACGATCGATATGGCGACTCCCAAAGGGAGCGCCATCGTTATAGAGAAGCGCGACGCGCGCGAGATCACGCACCTACACGGGCGGCGCGTAACGCCGGAGGGCGTCGCGATCGAGAACCCTGCCTTCGACGTGACGCCCGCACGCTACATTTCCGGGATCATCACCGAGCGTGGCGTGCTCC
>DASYBN010000151.1:0-11267 GCA_036500785.1 Acidobacteriaceae bacterium | reverse complement strand
AGGTGCCGCTGCAGGCGGCGGAACGGCGGAGGGCTTGACGACCACCGGCGCGGATGGGGCCGTGGAAGCGACAGCAGGCGCGGCGGCGGACGGGCGCACGGCAACCGGACCTGCAGCTGGCCGGGGGGCGGGCGGCCGCGCAGAAATAATGGGCGCAGCGGCGCGGGGTTGGGGCACGATACGGCGCGGAGCCGGAGCCTCGGCCTGCGCTGCAGCTCCGGGCTGGGCAGCACCAGGCTGCGCAGGCCGGCCAGCCGTGGCAGACTGCGCCGGGGCGGCGGGCGTGGCAGCGGTACGTGAGGCTGGTGTGGCCGTCGGCGCCGGACGGGCGGCGGCCGCGGTCGATGGCGTCGCGACCATCGGGCGACCGGCCGGAGCGACCGTTGCGTGCGGCGCAGGGGGCGGCGTAGCTTTGGCTGCGGCCTCAGCCTGCTTGCGCTCGAGGATGGCCTTGAGCGCATCGCCCGGCTTGGAGATATTCGAGAGATTGAAGGCCGGCTTGTTTTCTTGTGCGGTCCTGTTGGAACTGGCCGGACGTGTGCCGCGGCTCAGATAACCGCGCACCTGCTCGGCCTCGTGCTCCTCGATGGAGCTCGAATGCGTCTTCTTCTCGGTGACGCCGACCGCAGTCAGAGCGTCCAGGATGGACTTGCTCTTGACTTCCAGTTCCCGCGCAAGATCGTTGATGCGAACTTTGCTCATCTATTCCTTTTGTTGAGGGCGGCGGTTATCCGCGGCCCTGATCACCGCGCTTAGCTGGTCATAGCAGCCTCGATCGTAGTGAGAGTTGGTTCAAGGGTATTATCCCCTGAAAGCCTGAATTTTTCAGCCTGCAACCGCACATTCATGCGGCTGCAGGCGTGATTTGGGCCAGACGAGAGCTTAGCCACGCTCGTGAGCGTCGCTGTCGATGCCCTCGTCGGAGAACTCCTGGGCGTTGTCGACCAGCTCATCCATGGTGTCGTTGTTGAGCTCGATCGCCTCTTCTCGTGCGTCGGCGGCATCGTTGGCGTCGGACTCGGAGATCTGGTCCTCGGCGGCGGCGATATCCTCGACGGAATATTCATCGACCTCGCGTGCGGAGCCGGACTTTGCAGCCTCGCGGGCGAGTATCTCTTCTGGGGTCATGGTCATGGAATGTTCCTCGTCTCCAGCCAAATCTGATGCAGCCCCGGCTGCGACCGCTTCTTCGCCGAGGGCCAGTGCGGGCTCGGGAATTGTGGTGGGGTTCTCCTCGCCGCCGGCAGGCGTTGCCGCCTGCTCCAACTCGAGGCGGCCGAAGTACTCGCGCACGGCGGTCGCGATCTTCTCGACGGACTTCTCGCCGATACCCTGGACCTCGCCGAGCTCTTCCTCGGTCATGTCGGCGAGTTGCTCCACGGTGGTGATGCCAGCCGCGATAAGCTTCTCCATGACACCGTCTCCGAGCTCGGTAATCTGCTCGATCGGCGTGGTCGGGGTGCCCTGCATGGCCTGCATCTGCTGCTCAACCTCCTGGCGCTTCTCCTCCTCGGACTTGATGTCGATCTTCCAGCCGAGCAGCTTGGCGGCAAGGCGGACGTTCTGGCCCTTCTTGCCGATGGCGAGCGAGAGCTGAGTGTCATCGACGATCACCTCAAGCTGCTTCTCGCCCAGGTCCGTGATGGACACCCGCGAGACTTTGGCGGGCTGCAGCGCCTTCTCGGCGAAGGTGGTGATCTCCTCGGAGAACTCGATGATGTCGATCTTTTCGCCGCGCAGCTCGCGGATGATGGACTGCACGCGCATGCCCTTCATGCCCACACAGGCGCCGACCGGGTCGACGTCCTTGTCGCGGGACATCACGGCGATCTTTGTGCGCTCGCCGGCCTCGCGCGCGATCGCGCGAATGATGACGGTGCCGTCGTAGATCTCCGGAACCTCGGACTGGAAGAGCGACTGCACGAGAGCCGGAGCGGCGCGGCTCACGATGACCTGCGGGCCCTTGGCGGCGCGGTCGACTCTAAGTAGAACCACTCGCACCCGTTCTCCGACGGCGAACTGCTCCAGACGCGACTGCTCGCGCTTGGGCATGCGGGCCTCGGCCTTGCCGAGATCGAAGATGACGTCCATGGGCTCGATGCGCTTGACGGTGGCAGTGAGGATCTCGCCGGCACGGTGCGCGTACTCGTTGAACACGGTGTCGCGCTCGGCCTCGCGCACCTTCTGGAAGATGACCTGCTTGGCCATCTGGGCGGCGATGCGGCCGAGCGGGGAAGTGTCCTTGTAAAAGCGGAGCTCTCCGCCGACCTCGACCTCGGGCGCGAGCTCGCGGGCCTGCTCCAGTGTGAGCTGGTTCTCGGCGTCCTCGACCTGCTCGTCGCCCTCAACCACGGTCTTGTAGACATAGGCGCGAATCTCGCCGGACTCGCGGTCGAGCTCGCCGCGCATGGTCTCCTGCGTCTTGTAGTACTTGCGCGTGGCGAGGGCGATGGCGTCTTCAACAGCGCCGACGACGATCTGGGGGTCGATGCCCTTCTCGCGACTGAGCATTTCGATGGACTGGTAGAGTGCGCTTGCCATTTGTAATCTCTCGTTTCCTGCTATTCGGTTGTGGCGGAGTCGCTAGTGGTTAGTGTTAGTCGCTCACTTCCTACTAACTACTCAGATTTCTGCGACCAGGTTCGCTTTTTCCACGTTGGCCAGCTCGACGGTGACGGTCTGGCTCGTGAGGGACTTTTTTGCCTTGCCCCTCTGTTTGACGGCTGAGAGGTCGAGCGTTAGCCGCTGTCCGTCAAAGGCGGACAGACGGCCAGTGAAGTGGCGATTGTTCTCGAGCGGCGTAAAGGTCTGGAGTTTTACCAGGCTGCCTTTGAAGCGCTCATAGTCAGGGGCGCCGCGCAGCTTCCGCTCCAGCCCGGGCGAACTGACCTCAAGCGTGTATTCGGAGCCGGGGACGAGATCTTCGACGTCCAGCACGGTCCCAAAGTCCCGCGCGAAGTGCTCGCAGTCTTCGTGGGTGACGCCGGACAGCAGTTCGACAGGCACATCTTTGGGGAGCGTCTCAGCGTTCGCAGCGGCCTCTCGGGCGAGAGCAGCGCGGCTTTCGGCGTCCTTCTCGAGAAACACGCGCAGGGCGCGATGCTTGCCCCCGCCGCCGAACTCGATTTCGACCACCTCGAGGCCATGCGAGCCGGCAACGCGTTCGGCGACAGCGCGGATTGTATCGAGAGGAAGAGCCATGGCGTTCTCTTGTGGCTGAGCGGGCCTTTGGGGCAAATTCAGCGCATTGTTTGGAGCAAATAAAAAGTGGGCTCTCGCCCACTCCTCTCTTCCGCCACTTGCCAGATGCGCTCACGGCTGTCCGGAGGCTCACGGCCGTCGCCGCGGAATGATTCGTCGCTATTCGTATTCTAGGCGCTTTTGGGGTGGCGGGGCAAGGCAGGGGCGAATCGGGGCAAGGAGATACATCTTCGCCCTCGCGATCCTCTGGTGCATCTGAGGTGGTTTGTCGGTCGCGATCGCTAGGCGACGGAGGACAGGCCGGACGCCAGCTTGAGCGCCGTGGCGTGACGCTGCTGCACGGGCTCCTTGGGCCAAGTGATCTCCGGAAGCGATTCGAAGGTCGGCTTGGCGAAAAGGTAGCCCTGCATGAGGGTGATGCCGCAGTCCAGCAGGATATCAACCTCGGCCTGTGTTTCCACGCACTCGGCGACGATCTGGACGCCGAGGCGGTTGGCCATGGCGGAGGTAGAGCGGACGATCTCTTCAGCGCGCGGCTGAGTATCAATGCCGCGCACGAGCCGTCCGTCCAGCTTCAGCACCTGAACATCGAGGTCGGCAAGGAGGTTAAGGCCAGAGTTGCCCGCGCCAAAGTCATCGAGTGCGATGGTGAGGCCGTGGCGGCGGTACTCGGAGGCGATAGCGCGGAGGCGGTCGGTATCGTTCAGCGACTCCATCTCGGAGATCTCGAACATGAGCGAGGTCAGCGGGAAGCCGGTCCATTCGGCGGCCTGGACGGTGCGTCGGAAGCAGTCAACAGCGGAGTAGTTGGCCCCGGGCATGAAGTTGACGCTGAGCAGAGCGCGTTGGCTCGCGATGCCAAGCTGCTGCGCGAGGATCATTGCCTTAATGCGGCAGCTCTGGTCGAAGGCTGAGCGGCTCTCTTCTGTAATCTGGCCGAGAATGTCGCCGGCGGACTCCTGTTCGGTGCCGCGGACGAGCGCCTCGTAGGCAAAGATAGTGCGCCTCTGGATGTCCACGATCGGCTGGAAGGCCATGGACAGCGGAAGGTGCGCTACCGAACCATCGCCGCGTCGGCCCAGGCGAGCCGAAGAGGCATCTCTACGAACGATCGGATTCAAAGTTACCTCGCAACCATTCTTATCGACGATTGCGCTAATACCTTCAATGCACCGGATAGGGGATTTGCCGACGGGCTGATGGGGCCTTTCTACAACTTTCGAGGACGGTGGGACTAGAATCGACAGAATCGCATGATTTCGAATCCCGTTGTAGAAGCCCTGACATTTGATGATGTGCTGCTGGTACCGGCGTACTCGGACGTGGTGCCGGCGCAGGTGAGCACACAGACGAAGCTGACGAAAAATATCACCCTGAATACCCCGCTGATGTCCGCGGCCATGGACACCGTGACCGAGTCGCGGCTGGCGATCGCCATCGCGCAGCAGGGCGGCCTGGGCGTGGTGCATCGCAACCTGACCATCGAGCAGCAGGCCGGCGAAATCGACAAGGTGAAGCGGTCGGAGTCGGGGATGATTGTGGACCCCGTGACGATTGCTCCGGAGCGGCCGATTGCTGATGCGCTGGAGGTAATGCGTCGCTACAAGATCTCGGGCGTGCCGGTGACGAAGAACGGCAAGCTTGTGGGCATCCTGACGAACCGCGACTTGCGATTTGTGTCGCGAACGGACATTCCGATTTCAGACGTGATGACGAAGGAAAACCTCATCACAGTGCCCGTTGGCACAACCCTGGAACAGGCCGAGGATATTCTGCATCAGCATCGCGTCGAGAAGCTGCTGGTGGTCAATGAGACGTATCAGCTGAAGGGGCTGATCACCGTTAAGGACATTCAGAAAAAGTTGAAGTATCCGAACTCGAGCAAGGACTCGCAGGGAAGATTGCGCGTGGCGGCTGCGATTGGAGCGACGGGGGACTTCTTGGAGCGCGCGGCCGAGCTGGTGAAGAATCGCGTGGATGCGCTGGCGATCGATTCCGCGCACGGGCACTCGTCGCGGGTGCTGGAGGCGGTACGGGAGTGCAAGCAGCGCTTTCCGGATGTGGATCTTCTTGCAGGCAATGTGGCGACCTACGAGGGAGCGGCGGCGCTAATCGATGCAGGCGCAGATGCGGTGAAGGTCGGAATCGGGCCGGGCTCGATATGTACGACGCGCATGGTGACGGGCGCAGGCATGCCGCAGATCACGGCAATCGCGGAAGCATCGCGTGCGGCGCGCGAGCGCGGAGTGTCGATCATCGCCGACGGTGGCATCAAGTACTCGGGCGACATCACAAAAGCGATCGCGGCGGGCGCGAGTGTGTGCATGATGGGCTCGCTGTTTGCGGGGGTCGATGAGAGCCCGGGCGAGACGATTCTGTACCAGGGCCGCAGCTTCAAGGCGTATCGCGGGATGGGAAGCCTGAGTGCGATGGCGCAGGGCTCGGGGGAGCGCTACTTCCAGGGGCCGGGCGAGGGTTCACAGCCCGAGGAGCGCCGCGACCTGACCGCCCGCGAGCCGAGCACGAGCAATCGGCTGGCGAAGTTCGTGCCCGAGGGCATCGAAGGCCGCGTTCCGCATCGCGGGCCGCTGGAGGCGATGATCTATCAGCTCGTCGGCGGATTGCGCTCGGGCATGGGATACCTCGGTTGCGGGACGATTGAGGAGCTGCAGAGCAAGGCGCGGTTCATCCGGATCTCAGGCGCCGGCCTGCGCGAGAGCCACGTGCATGATGTGGTGATTACGAGGGAAGCGCCCAACTATCACGTCGAGTAAGAGCTGAAAGCTGCAGGCTAGACGGCTGCGGAGACTCGGAGATCGGTGGCGCGGGTGCGCGGCCGAGTGGACTGCGTCTGGTCCCAGACCATCGCGTCGAAACAGTGAACTGTGCGGAAGCCGTTCTGCTCGTAGAGCCGGTGCGCCCCGGCGTTGCTCTCGGTGACGGTGAGCGAGAGGCTTTGGACACGCGCCGTCTGCAGGCCGGCGATGCAGTGAGCGAGCAGCGCAGGTCCGAGCCCGAGGCCGCGAAGCGCAGGACTGACGCATAGCTGCGTGATATGGGCGGAATCCTGTCGAACGCGGCTGCAGAGAATAATGGCGAGCAGTTCGCGCGAGCGCGTGTTGCGCAGCACCCAGGAGTTCTCAGCGTCGAAGATGCCGCAGCCGGGGAAGCGCACAATGTTGTGCAGAAACCGCTGCGCGCCGTGCACGGTGCGGTATTGGTCGTTGATGCCGCTGTCGACGTGGCCGACGTAAGCGAGATGAATGAGCTCGG
The DNA here is from genome assembly GCA_036500785.1 of Acidobacteriaceae bacterium. Lineage (GTDB taxonomy): Bacteria > Acidobacteriota > Terriglobia > Terriglobales > Acidobacteriaceae > Granulicella. The sequence goes on along the minus strand of DASYBN010000151.1, from coordinate 4,793 downwards.
CCGCTGGTTCGTAGACTGCAGGCTGCCAGGGCTCGAGCGTGATTCCGGAGGGAAGTGCGTGCGCTGTGGGAGCAGCGCGGAACTCCGCCAGGTCCGCGACCATGAAGAGTCGCGGGTGCGGAACGAATCCGCGATCGGCGAAAGGCATTCCGAGCGCTCCGGTGGGAAACATGAGGAGCTGCGATTCAATGCGGTCGACGCCCGGGGCAGCCTGCAGCATCTCGAGCAGATGCACGAGGAGAGTTTCGCAGACGGGGTTGGACGTGGCCTCGCCTTCGCCGAAGGCATAGACATCGCCGAGTACGGCCTTAGCGGCTTCGAACACAGCGAAGGCGTAGCCTGCGACCTTGCCGCGGCGGAGCGCGACAAAGCCCGGAAGGACGCGGCTGTCGAGGTACTTGAGGAGAACAGAGGTCGAGCCGGAGTAGTCCCAGAACAGGCGGCGCTGCCACCTGTCCGCCTCTTCCAGCAGCAAAGGCTGAAGCTGCGCCGCGGAGAAGTGGCGCAGGTCGAGCACTTCGAGCTGAGACGAGAGACCCATTCTTGAAAGACGTTTTGGATGTTTTTCGAGGCGCCGCTATCCAGTTAACCGCGAGGATAAACCTTATACACCGAGAGCCCCTGCGTGTTGTAGAGGAATAGCTGTTGGTAGGTTCGGCCGGGCAGAAGTTGTGGGAGTTCAGCGGCTTCCCGGGTAGGCAAGACGAGGATGTGGCCCTCGTCAGGGACGCCGTCGGTGTCGTAGTGAATGACGTTCTGGTCGCGGTAGAACGCCAGCCCGTAATCGAGGTCCCGGCGAACATCGTGGACGGCGACGACCTGATCGCCGGGGTCGGCCTGCTTGATCGCCCGGGCCAGCGGACGCGCGGAGTAGTTGAGGTCGAGCAGGTGGCCGTTCATGCCCAGCAGGAAGAACATGAGTCCCATCAGCGGAACGAGAGTGGCCGCGCGCAGACGGCGAACGCCATAGATGCGAACGGTCACGATGATGAAGAGCCCGGCGGCAATGCCAGAGCCAGCGGCGATGATGAGCGCGCGCGGTGCCGGGATAATGCGCTGGTAGATCATGTACTGCGGGCAGAGCAGGATGACGAAGGTCATGAAACCGGTGAGCCCGGCGTGTACGTTGAGGAGCCACAGGGGAAGGCCGGCGCGGCGGATGCGGAAGAGGTAATCGCCCGTGAGAATGGCGAGCGGCGGCATGGAAGGAAGGATGTAGCCGGGGAGCTTCGAAACGGAGAAGGAAAAGAACACGACGGGGAGCAGCGCCCATAACACGAGGAACTCGGGGAAGGCGTCGCCGGCGCGCATATGGCCGACGTAGCGTTGCGGCTTATGACGGACCTTCCACTCGTTGACGGAGAGCGCCATGCCATCCCAGAGGGCGCGAAGCGCCAGAGCCGTCCAAGGCAGAAGCGCGATGATGAGTACGACGACGTAATAAAACCAGTGCTGCGAGTGCTGATACCTGTCAGTGGCGAAGCGCTCTATGTTGTGCTCAAGAAAAAAGATACGGAAGAAGTGAGGATTCCTGCGCTGGACCTCGATGTACCAGGGCAGAACCATGAGCAGATAGAGGCATAGCCCAGGAATCCAGATGGTGCGGCGGATCGCGGACCACTCGCGGCGCATGCCGAGGAAGAGCATGATGGTGCCGAGCATGAGAAAGATGGCGACCGGACCCTTCGCCAATGTCGCGGCGGCGCCAAAGAAGTAAAGGTCAAACAGCCAGAACTTCTTGCCCGTTTCATACCAGGCGTACCAGCCGAGCAGGCCTATCGACAGAGGCGCGGCCAGCTGCATGTCTGTGGATGCGCCGCGCGCGAAGCCGACCATTCCGGCCATTGTGACCATAATGAGGGCCGCGTCGAGATGGCCTCCGGGACGGAATCGTCGGAGATGCAGGAAGGCCAGGATGATCAGCGCTCCGCATCCGGTGGCCGATGGAAGACGCGCGGACCAGTCCGAGACGCCGAACTCCTTGAAGAAGCTCATCGCCCGCCAGTAATAGAGCGCTGGTTTTTCGAGCCACGGACGGCCATAGAGGATTGGCGTGACCGTCCCGCCGACCAGACACTGGTAACTGGCATGGAGGTCGCGCGGTTTCAGGCTGTGCGGCGTGATCTTGGCGTGGACCTCGTGGCAGTCTTCGGAGTGCGCCTCGAGCATTTCGCGGGCGATCTGGGCGTAGCGAGGCTCGTCGGCGCCCACAAGGCCAATCTGATCCCCGCCGAAGAACGGGGCCAGGCCAAAGAAGAGGAAATAAGCCGAAATGGCAATGAGAATCGCGAACTCCCAGAGGGAGCGGCCTGCCGTCACCGGGAGACGGCGACGCCAGCGGAGCCATGCGGACGTTTGCTCCGGGACAGTGGCGGGGACGGCGACGGAATGGGCGTTTTCGGTCAACGGCGCGTTCGATCTGGCCTGGTCAGCTTGCACGGTGCAAGCGTTCCCTAGGCTAACAGAGTGGCGCACGCCGACCGGCAGGCGAGGTGCAGTTCGTTGACCAGTATCGGCACCGCCTCGGTGAGTGCGCCCTCGATAGTACAGCCGCTCGCGTTGCGATGGCCGCCGCCGCCGAATCGCTCGGCCACCTCAGCGACGTCTACGTTGCCCTTGCTGCGGAAGTTCAGGCGGAAGCGGTTGCCGGTGGGCAATTCGCGCAGGAAAACCGCCGCGCGGATCCCAAGAATGCTGATCAGGTAATTGACGATGCCTTCGCAGTCCTCGACGATTGCGTTCGCACGCTCGATATCGTCGAGTGTGATGAATGTCCAGGCCACCTCGCCGTCGATCTCAAGGTTGGAGAGCGCGGCTCCAAGCAGGCGAACCTTACTCTCCGGGTTCGAGAAATAGATCGCCTGCGCGATACCGGTGGAGTCTGCGCCGCGCTCCAGCAGGTGCTCCGCCAGGCCGAAGGTCGAAGCCTGGGTGGAGGCGAAGGTGAAAGCGCCTGTGTCGGTGAGCACGGCGGTGTAGAGACAGCTCGCCATCTCCGGTGAGATCTCTTCGCCCGAGGCAATGGCAAGATCGTAGATCATCACGCCCACAGCGCAGGCCGAAGAGTCGATCCAGTTGAAGTCGGCAAAGGTGCGGCCGCTCTGGTGATGGTCGATGTTGACGATCATGCCGGCTTCAATGCGCTCGAAGCCGGTGCGCTCGATGGAGTCGCACTCGAGAAGGACCGCGATGTCGTGGATGTCGGGCGGGAGCTCGGGAACGATGCGCTCAATGCCCGGCAGAGATCTGTACATCGTAGGGATGCGGTCGGCAAAGGCAACCGTAACGCGCTTGCCCATTGAGTCGAGCAGATGCATCAGTCCAAGCGCGGAGCCGATGGCATCGCCGTCCGGGCGCGCGTGCGAGGTGAGGAGAAAGCTCTCGTGGTCGCGGAAAATGCGGAGAGTTCGGGTGATCGAGTCGGCGCGCGTCATGGGCTAGCGATGGCTCTCCTGTGGGGCGGCGGCCGCCTTGCGTGCGAGCTTTTCCCGGCGTTTGCCTACACGGCCCAGCAGCTCGTCCATGCGGGCACTGATCTTCTCAGAGCGGTCGATCGCGAAGGTTAGCTCGGGTACGTGACGCACGCCCATCCGCTCGCGGATGACGGTACGGATGAAGTTGCGGGCGGCCATCAGGCCGGCAAGGGTGTTCTTCTCCGCCTGCTCGTCGCCATGGACGGCGATGAAGACGCGGCAGCTCTTGCCGCCGGGCGCGAGCACGACCTCGGTGACGTAGCAGGGAGCGATCCGCGGGTCCGAGAGCTCACCCTCAAGCATCGCGGTGATCTCTTCGGTGAACGTGCTGGCTACACGGTCGCGGTGATGTTGTCGGGCACGCTGCTCGGGCATAGTTGACTGTGCAGGATAGCACTCCGCGCGCCCCTACGCGAAATGACTAATCCGGGGAGTCCAGTCGAACGTCTGTCTCAATCCAGGAATCAATAATGTCGCATCCCAGACCGACAGCGTGCCGGCGTGCCGCGGCCTCTACCTCGCGAAGCTGGCCCGCTAAATAGCTGGCAGATGGAGAGATGGCCGCCACGCCAAGCGTCGCGCGGTTCCAGAGGACAGCGTCATCGAGTTCGGCCACGGAGATGTTGAAGCTGTGGCGGAGCTTTTCTTTGAGCGAACGCACAACCTGGCGGCGGTCCTTGAGGGACTGTGCGTGCTCGATGGCAAGCTCGAGCGTGAGAGTGGCGAGGGGCATGGGAGTGAGGGCAATGCAGGGAATTTGGGGATTAGGAGTGAATAGTGAGTAACGAATAAGGCAAACGCAGTGGAGTGCCATGAGAGCCTTGTTTGGCAAAGAGTTGGATGTGCGGAGGGTTCGATGGGACGATCGCGGCGGGAGTTTCTTGCTCAGAGCTCGATGGGGTTTATTGGTACGGTGATCGCTGCGGAGGCTGCAGGGGAGCAGATCCCTCAGACGCCGGGCACACCGGGTGCGCCACCGGCCTTTGGAACGGCGGCTGCGCTGGGACCGGAGGTGACCCCGGCGACGTTCGTCGAGGCGGAGAAGCTGGTGCAGGTGACGGTGTCAGCCGACCATCGGGCGGAGATGGCGGGGAACTGGCGCGAGTCGATGGCGGCGCTGTACGAGCGCAGGACAGGCCCACGCAAGGTCGAAATCGGGTATGAAGATGCGCCGGCGACGGTTTGGAATCCGCGGCTGACTTCGAGCCCGCAACTACCTGGCTGCAATCCCATGGACGTGATTCCGGAGCCGAAGCACGAGATGTCGGAAATCGGTTTTCCCACATCCTTAACCAAGCAGACGCCCGAGGAAGAGATCGC
>DASYBN010000150.1:0-10651 GCA_036500785.1 Acidobacteriaceae bacterium | reverse complement strand
GAGCAGGGTGTGAACGGCCAGAACGAGATGGCGTTCTCCTTTGATTGCGCTGGATTTACGCCAGTAGACGTCACCATGAGCGACTTGCTGGCCGGGCGCGCCGACCTGGCAAACTTCGCCGGGATCGCCGCCTGCGGGGGGTTTTCTTACGGCGACGTTTTGGGTGCCGGCAGCGGCTGGGCCAAGACCATCCTCTTCAATGCGCAACTGCGCGATGCCTTCGCTGCCTTCTTCGCGCGGCCGGACACGTTTTCGCTCGGCGTGTGCAACGGCTGCCAGATGATGGCGCAGCTCCGCGAACTCATTCCCGGCGCCGGTGCGTGGCCACGCTTCCTGCGCAACACCTCCGCGCGATTTGAGGCGCGACTCTGCATGGTGGAGTTGCCCGAGTCGCCGTCGATCTTCTTCAAAGGAATGGCCGGCCTGCACGCTCCCATCGTCGTGGCGCACGGCGAAGGCCACGTGCATGAGGCGCCCGCAGACGCTGCAGTCGCGATGCGCTACATCGACACGCACGGCCGGCCGACGATGCACTATCCGCTGAATCCCTCGGGCTCCGCCGCGGGAATCGCGGGGCTCACGTCTACCGACGGCCGCGCGCTCATCGTCATGCCGCACCCGGAGCGCATCTCCCTTGGCCTGCAACACACCTGGACGCGCAGGCTCGAGCACAGCCCGTGGCAGCGACTTTTCGACAACGCGCGCGTGTGGGTGAAGCAAAGCTAGAAGAAATATGATTGATCAAGATGCCTGACGCTCAGCAATCCATTGACTACAAATCCGCCGGTGTGGACATCGAGGCCGGCAACGAAGCCGTTCGGCGCATGAAGGCGCACGTGGCGCGCACGCATACGCCCGCGGTGCTCACGGGACTCGGTGCATTCGGTTCGCTGTTCTCTCTCGCTGATGCCGTCAAAGGCATGGCTGATCCCGTGATGGTGCAGAGCACGGACGGCGTGGGGACGAAGACGCTGGTCGCTGTGATGGCTGGACGTTATGAGAATCTCGGCCGCGATCTCGTCGCCGCCGTTGCGGGTGACATTGCTGTGATGGGCGCCCGGCCGCTCACGTTCCTCGACTACCTCGGCCTGCACAAGGTCGAGCCGGCGATCGTCGAAGAGCTCGTGCGCGGCATGTCGGCGGCGTGCGAGGAATCCGGCATCGCGCTCGTCGGCGGCGAGACAGCGGAGATGCCATCGGTCTATGCGCCGGGTGATCTCGACGTCGTGGGTTTTGTCACCGGTGTGGTGGATCGCTCGAAGCTGCTTACAGGAGCGACGATTGCCGCAGGTGATGTGCTGTACGGCGTTCAATCGAGCGGGCTGCATACTAACGGCTGGTCGCTGACGCGCAAGCTGCTCTTCGAGATAAACAAGTTCGACATTCACGAGCCGCAGGGTGAACTTCAAGGCGCAACCCTCGCCGATGTGCTGCTCGAGCCGCATGCAAACTACGTCACGCCGATCCGTCGCGCACTCGATGTCGGCGTCCCGATCAGGGGCATGGCGCACATTACAGGCGGCGGCCTGATCGAAAACACACCGCGCATTCTGCCGGAAGGCCTGGGCGCTGTGATCGACCGCAGCACGTGGACACCGCAGCCTATCTTCGCGTGGCTTCAAAAGCTCGGCCGCGTTCCGGAGGAGGAGATGCACCGCGTCTTCAACATGGGTATAGGTCTCGTGGTCATCGCTCCGCCCGGTCAGCACGCCGCGATTGCCGGAGCGTTCGATCCGTTCTCAGTCGCCGAGATCGGGCGCGTGGAATCCAATCGAACCGGCGTTAGCTTCACGGGAGCCTGACCAGAAATGCTCGATCGCCAGGAGCTCCTCGACGCAATTCCGCACTGCCTCACTGAGACGAACCTTCCTCTGCCGAACAAGTATCCCGGCAAGGTGCGGGATACGTACGATCTCGGCGAGCGTCTGCTGCTCATCACCACGGACCGGCAGAGCGGTTTCGATCGCATGCTGGGAGCGATTCCGTACAAGGGACAGGTGCTGAATCGTACTTCGCTTCATTGGTTTGAGGCGACGAAGCACATCGTTCGAAACCACGTCCTCAGCTCGCCGCATGCAAACGCTCTGCTCGCGCGGAAGTGCCGCGTACTGCCCATTGAGTTTGTTGTGCGCGGATATCTCACCGGCTCGACTGACACCGCCATCTGGACCAAGTACAGTGCGGGCGAACGCGGGTTCGCGGGCGTCACGCTGGCGGAGGGCATGCGCAAGAACGAGCGCCTTCCGCACAGCCTGATCACGCCGACGACCAAGGAGTCCACGCACGATCGGCCCATCACGCCAGCCGAGATCATTCGCGAAGGATGGGTGACGGCCGCGGAGTGGGAGTTTGCATCCTCGAAGGCGCTGCAGCTCTTTGCCTTCGGCCAGCAGCGAGCCGCAGAGCACGGTCTTATCCTTGTGGACACGAAGTACGAGTTCGGCGTGACGCCGGAAGACGAGATCCTGCTCATCGACGAGGTGCACACGCCGGATTCGAGCCGCTACTGGCTTGCGCCGAGTTACGAGCAGCGCATGGCTGAAGGCCGCGAGCCTGACATGATCGACAAGGAGTTCTTCCGGCTGTGGTTCCGCGAGCGCTGCGATCCGTACAAGGACAAGACGCTGCCGACACCGCCGCCCGAGCTCATCGCCGAGTTGGCCTCACGCTACATCCAACTTTACGAAGCGATCACCGGCGGAGAGTTTGCGCCGGACCTACGTCCGCTCGAAGCAACGATCCTCGCAGCGCTCAAGGCATAGTCTCTAATTTCGAATGAACGAACGCATTCTTATCCTCGGCTCCGGCGCACGCGAGCATGCAATTGCGGCCGCGCTTGCGCGCTCGCCACAGCGACCGGAGCTCGTGTGCTTCGGGTCAACGCGCAATCCTGGCATCGCTGCACTCACGTGTGCTTACACCGGCGGAAACATTACCGATCCGAGCGCGGTTGTCAGCTTCGCGCGCGAGCAGTCGGCGACGTTGGCGATCATTGGACCGGAGGCGCCGCTGGCTGCCGGTGTGGCCGACGCCTTATGGTCTGCCGGCGTGCCGACCGTTGGACCGACCACTGAGCTTGCGCGCATTGAATCGTCCAAGAGCTTCACGCGCGATCTGCTCGAGCGCAACAAGATCGTCGGCAATCCGCTGTTCGCGCGCTTCACCTCGCTCGACGGTGTTGAGGCGATGCTCGATCGTCTTGGCGATGCACACGTCATCAAGGATGACGGACTGGCCGGCGGCAAAGGTGTGAAGGTCTTCGGCGACCATCTGCACTCGCACGCCGAGTCGCTCGCGTTCTGCCGCGAGCTTCGAGATGCAGGGCATCCGTTCGTGATCGAGGAGAAGCTTGAGGGCGAGGAGTTTTCGCTGCTGAGCTTCAGCGACGGAACCACGCTGCGGCACATGCCAGCGGTGCAGGATCACAAACGCGCCTTCGAAGGTGATCGCGGACCGAACACCGGCGGCATGGGATCGTACACCGATGTGGACGGCTCGCTTCCCTTTCTTGTCCGTGGCGATGTCGCGACCGCGCAGCGCACGAACGAGCGCGTGATCGCGGCGCTTCACCGCGAGCTCGGCGCCCCGTATCGCGGCATCTTGTACGGTGGCTTCATCGCGACGCGCGATGGCGTGCGGCTGATCGAATACAACGCGCGCTTCGGCGATCCGGAGTGCCTGAACCTGCTGACGCTGCTCGAGACGGACTTCGTGGCAATCTGCCGCGCGATTGTGGACGGCACGCTCGATCGTGTGGATGTGAGCTTCGCTCGCGACGCGACTGTGTGCAAGTATCTTGTGCCCGAGGGCTATCCGGATCAGCCGCGCAAGGGCGATCCTGTCCCGGTGCCGGATGCGCTTCCTGCGGGAACGACGTTGTATCTCGGCTCCGTTGATGTGAAGAATGGCGCGCTGGTGAGTGCCGGATCGCGCACGCTTGCGGTGGTAGCGCGCGGCGCTTCGCTGCCGGAGGCTGAGGCGAGCTGCGAGTCTGTGCTGCGCGAGATGCGCGGGCCGTTTTTTCATCGCGCCGACGTGGGCACAGCCGGGCTGATCGGCCGTCGCGTAGAACACATGCGGAGCTTGCGCGCAGCGGCGAACGCCGGGAGGAGCGCATGAGCTTGCGGGTGGGTGTGCTGGGGTCGACGCGCGGAACCGCGCTGCAGGGCGTGCTGGATGCGATCCAGGCGGGAACGCTGGATGCAGAAATCGCGCTGGTTGCTTCGGACAAGCCGACCGCGCCTATCCTCGACCGCGCGCGACTTTACAAGGTGCCTGTGCAGTTCGTTGATCCGAGCGGGCTGACGCGCGAGCAGTATGACGAGCGGGTGAGTGCGGCGCTGCACGAAGCGGGCGCGGAGCTTGTGCTGCTGATCGGCTACATGCGGATTCTGTCGCGCGGCTTTGTGGAGACCTGGCGCGGTCGCCTGCTGAATGTGCATCCGTCGCTGCTGCCAGCGTTCGGCGGACTGATGAATCGCAAGGTGCACGAGGCGGTGCTTGCCGCTGGCGTGACGGAGACCGGGTGCACGATTCACCAAGTAACGGAGGAGCTTGATGCGGGCCCGATCGTGCTGCAGAAGCGCTGCCCGGTGCTGCGCGGTGATACCGTGGACACGTTGAAGGACCGCGTGCAGGCGCTGGAACAGAGCGCGTTCGTCGATGTTCTTCGCGAGTGGAAGAACAGGAGCAGTCAGTGAACAATAACGCATCGCCGCGGGTTGGCATCATCATGGGATCGCGCTCGGACTGGCCGACGATGGAGCATGCGGCGAAGGTGCTCGACGATCTGCAGATTCCGTATGAGGCTGAGGTCGTGTCGGCGCACCGCACGCCGGACCGTATGTTCGAGTACGCCGCTACCGCAGAGTCGCGCGGGCTGCGCGTGTTGATCGCGGGCGCGGGCGGAGCGGCGCATCTGCCGGGCATGGTGGCCGCGAAGACGCGGCTGCCGGTGCTGGGCGTACCGGTGCAGTCGCACACATTGCAGGGTCTCGATTCGCTGCTGTCGATTGTGCAGATGCCCGGCGGCATTCCCGTCGCGACGTTTGCGGTGGGCCATTCGGGCGCGAAGAATGCGGGACTGTTTGCGGCGGCGATTCTGGCGTTGAACGATGAAGTGATTGCGCGCGCGCTCGAAACATTTCGCAGCGAGCAGACGAACTCGGTTCTTTCCAACCCCGATCCGCGCGCATGAACGCGCAGCGTCCTCCACGGGTCGGAATTCTTGGCGCGGGGCAGCTTGCGTTGATGCTCGCCGAAGCCGCGCCTGCCGTCGGTGCGGACATCCTCTGCGCTGGGCAGCCGGGCGACTGCGCCGAGCAGGTTGCGCCGGTGCTTCCAGTGGATCTCGGGAACCCTCATGAGGTCGCTGAGTTTGCCCGCCACGTCGACCTGCTCACGGTCGAGAGCGAGAACATTGATGCTCATGTTCTGCATGGGCTGCCGCTGTATCCGAATGCGCGGGCGATTGGAACCGCGCAGGACCGGCTGCTGGAGAAGCACTTCTTTCTCGACTGCGGGCTGGAGGTTGCGCCGTTCGCTCCGGTGAACGACCTGATCTCGCTGCACAGCGCGTTGCGCGAGATCGGACTTCCCGCCATCCTGAAGACGCGGCGCCTAGGATATGACGGCAAGGGTCAGTTCCGGCTGACGCATGCCGACCAGGCGGCTGAGGCCTGGGAGCAGCTCAATGCGCCGTGCATTCTCGAAGGCATGGTGCAGTTCGACACCGAGGTTTCGCTGATTGCCGCGCGGAACCGCTCCGGGCAGCTCGCATTTTATCCGCTCACGGAGAACGTTCATCGCGAGGGCATCCTGCGGGTCTCTCGCGCGGCTTCGCATCCGGAGTTGCAGGCGCTCGCCGAGTATCATCTGACGCATCTGCTGGAGCGGCTGGACTACATCGGCGTGCTTGCAGTGGAGTTCTTCGTCGTCGGCTCGCATCTGCTGGCGAACGAGATGGCACCGCGCGTGCACAACTCGGGCCATTGGACGATTGAAGGCTCCGAGACTTCCCAGTTTGAGAATCACCTGCGTGCCATTCTGGGACTTCCGCTGGGATCAACGAAGAGCCGGCCCAGCGTGATGTTCAACTGCATTGGATCGATGCCGCCGCCCGAAGTCACTGCGGCGTTCCCGTCCGTCGCGCGCCACGATTATGGCAAGGAGCCGCGGCCGGGGCGCAAGGTCGGTCACCTTACTGTTCCGGCTTCGGACACAGCGGCCATCGCGGCGCTGGTGTCCTTTTTTCAGGCAAGCGGAAAATAATCGCTTCCGGCTTAGACCGCCGGGTATGCCGCATGATACCGTTATCATTCCTTGTGGGCCGGTGGCTCTGACGTCTTCCGGCGAGCGTCAAACGCGTTGCTTTGAAAGGTTTTTAGCTCGAGCGCACCGGGGGTTCTGTTGTCTTCACATCCAATTCCATCGCACCACGAGCGCCCGGTCGTGCACGTTGGCATCGATCTCGGCGGCACCAGCCTGCGCGTAGGTGCATTCGATGAGTCGATGCAGCTTCTCGCCAGCCGTGTGCTGCCGACGCGAGTGCGCCACGGCCCCGAGGCTGTGGTCGCCGACATGGCGGACGCTATCGCGTCGGTGCTCGACGAGACCAACGGCCGCGCCGACGCGATCGGTTTGGGCAGCCCCGGCCCGCTGAATCTCGCCACCGGCACACTAGGCAAGCTTCCGAACTTTCCCGGCTGGGACTTCTTCCCTCTACGCGCGTCGCTCGAAGAGTTCACCGGCTTGCGCGTTGTGCTCGACTGCGACGCCAACGCAGCCGCGCTCGCCGAGTGGAAACTCGGCGCCGGGCGATCCGAGTCGGTGGATTCGATGGCGATGATCACGCTCGGTACCGGCGTTGGATCCGGGCTGATCCTCGACGGACGGATATGGCAAGGCATCGTGGGGATGGGCGGCGAGGTTGGTCATATCTCCGTCAACTTCGAGGGGCCCGTCTGCTCCTGCGGTGGGCGCGGATGTCTCGAGTACTACACATCGGCGACCGGAATCGAACGAGCGGCACGTGCTCTGGCGAAACGTTCGCAAGGTTCGCTCGGCAAGCTGTTTGCATCGGACCGGGCAGTCACCGCGCGTGAAATCGCCGAACTCGCGCATCTGGGCGACCACGAGGCGCGCGAGATCTATGACGAGATGGGGCGCTATCTCGGGCGGGGGCTGGCTGGGCTCGTCAATACTCTTGATCTGCCGTTGTATGTGATCGGCGGGGGCGTGGCCGCGGCGTGGGATCTGTTCGCACCGGAGATGTTCCGTGTCCTGCGTGAGTTCAGTTACGTCTACCGGCTGAGTGAGCCCTCGCAGCTGACACATCGCGAGCTCAAACGTCCATTCATTACATGCGCAACACTCGGCGCGGATGCGGGCCTGCTGGGCGCCGCTCTGCTTCCATCGATCGCTCCAACCCTGAGCACTTATGAGCCTGCGACTCCTGCGTAATCTGCACCTTCATTTCTTTGCGCTCGCACTCGCCCTGTCGGCGATCTGCGCGGTTCCATGCGCGTACGCGCAAGCATCCTCGGCGCCCGCGTCTGAGCCGGCACAAACCCGGCTCCCGCGCATGCTCTCCGATCACGCGGTGCTGCAGCGCGATCGGCCCATTCACATCTGGGGGTGGGACGCGCCTGGCGCCGCGATCACCGTCGACTTCCGCCATCAGCATGCCGCGACGCGCGCGGACCAGCTGGGCGCCTGGTCGATGTATCTCAACCCCGAGGCCGCCGGCGGCCCCGACACACTCTCCATTCACGGATCCACGCAGATCACGCTCAGCGATATTCTTGTCGGCGATGTCTGGTTTGCGTCGGGCCAATCGAATATGGAGATGCCTCTGCGCGGCTTTCCCGGCTCGGCTGTGGTGACGGATGCGGACAAGGAGATTGCCTCTGCCGATGAGCCGCAAATGCGCCTGCTGCTGTTTGACAAAAAGAGCAACGACTTCCCGCTGGATGATCAGCAGGCAAGCTGGACGACATGCACCCCGGCGACTGCGGCGGACTTCTCTGCGGTCGCGTTCTTCTTCGGCCGCGACATTCACGCGCGCGAGCACGTGCCGATCGGCCTGATCGACTCGACCTGGGGCGGCACGCCGATCGCGTCGTGGATCAGCCTGGACGCGCTGGGAGCGGATGCATCGCTGATGCCGGTCTTTGCTGCGCGCGCGCGCTTCGCCGCGCTGCAGCCGCAACTCGCGGCCGAGCAGGCCTACGAGCAGCGCGCCCTCGCAGAGGCGAAGGCCGCGGGCCAGCCTGCCCCGGAGTTCATGTGGCACCCGAACCAGTCCTCCTGGGAGCCGTCGTTTCTGTTCAACGGCATGATTGCGCCGGCGGTGCCTTACACCATTCGCGGGTTCCTCTGGTACCAGGGCGAGACGGATTCCAATCCGTCGAACCAGAACCCGCAGCTCTATCATCGGCTGTTTTCCACTCTCATTGGTGACTGGCGCACGCGCTGGAACGAGGGCGCGCTTCCCTTCCTCTACGTGCAGATCTCGAACTTCAACTCGCCCGCAGAAGAGTGGGGCACGATTCGCGATGCGCAGCGGCAGACGCTCTCCATCGTGAACACCGGCATGGCTGGTTCACTGGACGTGGGCACACGCGACAATGTGCATCCGCCGGACAAGCAGACCATCGGCGCGAGGCTGGCGCTTGCGGCTCGTGATGTGGCTTACGGCGAACACGTCGAAGACTCCGGTCCACTGCCGATCTCGGTCACGTCAGTGGACAACGGGTTGCGCGTCTGGTTCTCGCATGCCGAGGGTCTGCATGCGAGCGGGAATATCGTGCGTGGATTCGAACTCGCCGGCGCGGACAGCCAGTTCCACTCCGCAGACGCAACAATCGAACCGGACTCGACGATTGTCGTGCGCTCCGCCGCGGTGCCTCACCCCACTCGCGTTCGCTACGCGTGGGCAAGCTTCACGGACGCCAATCTTGCCAACGGCGCTGGCCTGCCGGCCTCCACATTTGTCCTGCCGGAGTCCACGCCATGAACATTCTCAGGAACCGCAAGAGCACTCGCATCATCTGAACAGACGCCGATGCCACACTCCTCCAATTCGCCCACTAACGAGCGCACCGTACGCATGCGTGATGTCGCCGAGCGCGCCGGCGTCGGCATGATGACGGTCTCGCGCGTGCTCAACGGCACAGCGCACGTGCGCGAGGAGACGCGCGAGCGGGTCTATCGTGCGCTCGAAGAGCTTCAGTACCGGCCCAACCTGCTTGCGCGCGCACTGCGCGGCTTCGGCACGCGTTCCATCGGCGTCATCCTGCCTTATCTGCACGATCCTTTTTTTGCCTCGTGCGCCGGCGCGATCAGCACGGTCGCCAAGCAACACGCGTATTCGGTGCTGCTTGCTACGTCAGACGAGAGCACCGAGACGGAAACGGAACAGCTGCGCGATCTGCTGCGCCATCGTGTCGAGGGCATCATCGTGTTCCCTGCGTCGACGGGCCGGTCGAGGCTCAGCGATCCGGAGTTTCGCTCGACGCCGATGGTCGCGGTGGATCGTCCTGTGCCGGGCGCCAAGATCGACCGTGTGGTAGTGGAGAATCAGGCCGGAGCACGGCTCGCGGTCGAGCACCTGGTGCAGCACGGGCATCGCCGCATCTGTTTTGTCGGGCTGAACCGCAGGATTTTCACGATGAATGCGCGTCTCTCCGGATACATGAAGGCGATGCAAACCGCTGGACTGGAACCGGAGTGCTTCCTTGATGGCCATGACAGCGCCGCGACGCTCGAGTTTTTTCGCTCTGTGCGCGCTCGGCCGCAGCCGCCGACGGCGATCTTCGCGGCCAATGGGCTTTCGGCCACGCACACACTCAGCGCGCTCGCGGCTCTCGATGTGCAGGTTCCGGCCGAGATGGCGTTCATCAGCTTCGACGACTTCGCGCTCGCCGATGTGTTGCGCCCCGCGCTCACCGTGATTCGCCAGCCTGTGCAGCGTGCCGGCGAAGAGGCCGCCGAACTGCTCTTCGCGCGGCTGGATGGCCAGCGCGATGGTCCCGTCCAGAAGCGCACGTTGCCGATTGAACTGATCCTCCGCCGCTCCTGCGGCTGTCACCCGAGCTGATGCCGTTTGGCTGTATGTGAGGTATGCTTCTCTCGCGAATGCTGCGAACGATCCTCGCGCTCACGATCCTGACCGCCACGAACCTGAATGCGCAGTGGCAACTTCAGGATGCCCACACCACCGCTGACCTCCGCGGCATCGATAACGTCGGCGGAGGCTTCGCCTGGGCTTCCGGCAGCGACGGAACGATCCTGCGCACGGAGGACGGTGGTATCGTCTGGCAGCTCTGCGCCAAGCCTCCCGGCGGCGAGCACCTCGACTTCCGCGCAATTCAAGCCTTTGACAACAACACCGCCATCATCATGTCTTCGGGTAAAGGCGATCTCTCCCGCCTCTACAAGACCACCGACGGCTGCCAAACCTGGAAGCTGCTCTTCACCAACCCCGACAAAGACGGCTTCTGGGATGCGCTGATCATGACGGGACCAGAGGCCGGCATGTTGATCGGGGATCCGATCGCGGCGTCGACCCGTTCGGGTGGTTCGGCACAACGCCGCAGTATCTTCCCCACATTTCACACGACGAACGGCGGACGCACCTGGAAGAGAAACG
>DASYBN010000149.1:0-1930 GCA_036500785.1 Acidobacteriaceae bacterium | reverse complement strand
CGATGTTCCTGAAGCTGACGGCGCGGCGATGCGTGGTGGTCGGTGCGGGTGCGATTGCGGAGGGAAAGATCGAGTCGCTGCTTGCGGCAGAGGCGCACGTCACGGTGATTGCGCCGGATGCACTGCCACGCGTCGAGCAGTGGGCCGAGGGTGGCGAGATCGCATGGGAGCAGCGCGCATATCGCGAGGGCGATCTGGAAGGAGCGTTTCTGGCAGTCGCTGCAACGGCGACTCCGGAGGTGAACCGCGCGGTTTTTCGAGAGGCAACGGAGCGCGGCGTACTGGTGAATGCAGTCGACGATCCGCCGTTCTGCGACTTCTATTTCCCGAGCGTTGTGCGCAGAGGCGAGCTGCAGATTGCGATCTCGACTGCGGGCGAGAGTCCGGCGCTGGCGCAGCGGTTGCGCAAGGAGATCAACACCGCTCTGCCGCTGGATACGGGCGAGTGGCTAATGGAGCTCGGACGTCTGCGGCGCGAAGTAACCGCAGTCGAACCGATTGGCGAACCGCGGAAACAACTGCTGCACGAGCTTGCGCAGCGCGAGGTGTGCGGGTTTGCAGAATGTCCCGCGAGGGCTCGGGCAAAGCAGCACGCGCGGGAGCACGGGTATCTAGTGGAGGAGGCGGCGCGATGACGCGAGCGGAAAAGGGGAAGGTCTATCTTGTCGGTGCGGGCCCGGGTGATCCTGAGCTGCTGACGATGCGCGCGGTGCGGTTGCTGGAATCGGCTGACGTTGTCTTTCACGATGACCTCATTCCCGAGGAGGTGTTGGCCCTGGCGCATCGTCATGCACTGGTGACGAGCGTGGGTAAACGCTGCGGACGGCCGCGCATCACGCAACAGGGAATTCATTCGCTGATGATCGGAGCGGCGCGCGCGGGGCAGAGTGTGGTGCGGCTGAAGTCGGGCGATCCGCTGGTCTTCGGGCGCGCGGGCGAGGAGATTGCCGCGTTGCGAGCCGCGGGCGTGGAGTTCGAAGTTGTACCGGGAGTGACGGCGGCGTTTGCCGCTGGCGCGTCGCTGGCACTGCCGCTGACCGACCGCAGATATGCGTCGAAGCTCATCTTCGCGACGGGACATCACGCTGAAGGTAAGGACGCAGCGCCCATCTGGTCAGGCCCGTGGCCCGAGGACGCCACGCTGGTGATCTACATGCCGGGCCGCGATACAGCGCGGCTCGCGCGTGAACTTGCGGAGGCTGGAGTCGCGGCCGATGTTCCGTGCGCAGCGGTGTCGAACGCGGCGAAGCCCAACCAGGCGCACGCCGCTTCGAGGCTCGCGGATTTTGGCCACCTCGAGTGCGGGCCGGCTCCGCTGCTTGTCCTCGTGGGCCGCGCGATGGAGCCGCTGCTAGACGGTATCGATGCGTCTCTTCCGCGCGCGATTATCACGGATGCTGTGGAGACAGGTTCGCTTGCGGAGTTCTAGCGTGAGCTATTGCTTCGGCTCGGATTCGGCGAGGAGCTTGACGAGGTAATCCTTCCAGACGGCGGCCTGCGTGTGAGTGCCATGGCCACGCGTCTGATCGGAAATTGGAATCAGCACAAACTGCGCGTGCCGCATCTGCTTGACGAGCTTCTCGGCAATGCCGAGCTCGGGCGGGTTGATGAAGTCGTCCGCGGAGTTGATGTACATAACGGGCACCGTGATGCGATCGAGGTGCGACTCGGGATTGTAGTTACGCGACGCATCGACGTAGTAGATGAAGTTGTTCGCATCGGTGTGCGCGTCGATGCGGTCGAGGTGGCTGTCGATGAATTTCTCGGCGGCTTCGCGTGTGGGCGCTGCCTTCTGGAGCACAAGCGGAGCGGAGCCCATGACGAAGAGCAGCTCGTTCGCGGTGCGGATGCCTTGCATCGGCTCAGCGGTGTAGTTACCGTTCTCCCATGCGGGATCGCATTCGATGTTCTCGATCGCGAGGTAGCGCAT
>DASYBN010000148.1:0-3132 GCA_036500785.1 Acidobacteriaceae bacterium | reverse complement strand
GTCGTCAGCAAACCTCTCGAACGGGATGTTCGGAAAGGTCCGCTGCATCCACGCGTCAAACGCATAATGCAGGAAGAGATTCGCCAAGAGCGGGCTCGCGACGCCCCCTTGCGGGGTGCCTTTCGTCCGCTCAAGGAGGGTACCGTCGGGACGCTCAATCGGGGCACGCAGCCACCGCCCGACATATAGTTGTACCCAGGCAAGATCCGTGTGGTGTGCTACGGCCTTCTCGATCAGATCATGCGGGATAGAATCAAAAGACTACTCGACAGACTACCCACCACCGCGCTCATCATCTCGACGACTATCCCGATCAGGTAACCATCGTTCGGTCGCGCCATCCCTTTGAGGGATCTGCGCTTAATGTGCTTGGCTGGTGTCATCGACGCGGCGAACTTTATCTGACGCTTGTACTGCCCGATGGTACCCGTGCCCTTGTACCGGCCGCGTGGACAGATCTGCCTATCGCACAACATGCACCGCGTGCAAACCCGCAATGCGCTCGAGCGGCATTCCTGGCTTCCCACGCCGAGCTGTTGCACGCCCGGACGATCGTCGACGCTTTGCTGCGGCAATTGGGTGCCGCGCATACTGTCCTGCCACCGGAATCGGAGGACAGCCATGCAGCAGCTAAGCTTTCTCGACCCACCATCTCAGCGCGAGGCCGTACCCGCATGGGAGGCCCTCGATAAAGAGCAGCGCGCACATCTCGTGCTGCGACTCGCCCGACTAATCGCCCGAGCAATCACCGCTGCCGGAGATCACAACGATGAACGAACTGAGCAAGATCACCGCTGAGCACCTACGCCGATGCGCAATCGTCTACGTGCGTCAGTCCAGTACGACGCAGGTCGAGCATAATCGCGAGTCCACTGCCCGTCAGTACGATTTAGCCGAACGCGCTGCGCGGCTTGGTTGGCGACGCGATCAGGTGAAGGTCATCGATGAGGACCTCGGTATTTCCGGTTCCGGCCTTGCCGAGCGCACCGGCTTCGCGCGTATGACCGCGGAGGTCGGCCTCGGCCAGGTGGGCATCGTGCTCGGCTTGGAAGTCTCGCGACTAGCGCGCAATAACGCTGATTGGTACCGTCTGCTCGATCTATGTGGCCTGACCCACACGCTGATCGGTGATGGAGATGGGATTTATCATCCGGGCTTGTTCAATGACCGCTTGGTGCTCGGGCTCAAAGGTACGATGTCAGAGGCAGAGCTGCATGTACTGCGTGCGCGGCTGCTCGGTGGCATCCGCAACAAGGCCGCACGCGGAGAACTGCACCGCGGGCTGCCGGTGGGTCTGGTACGAGGCGACGCCGACGGGGAGGTGCTGTTGCATCCTGACGAGTCGGTGCAAGCCGCGATCCATGCTGTCTTCGACCGCTTTGCCGAATTCGGCTCGGCACGACGCGTGTGGCTGTGGTTCCGCTCGCAAGGCCTGCGCTTTCCGCTGCACTCCAACAGCCTTGTCGATCTCCGCTGGGTCGCCCCCACTTACACAAAGATCCACCAGGTCCTCACCAACCCGTTCTATGCCGGCGTTTATGTGTATGGCCGCACCCAGCAGACATGCTATCTCGATGCGGGCGGTCGAATCCGAAAGCGCATCAGACAACGCGACCGCGAGCAGTGGCCGGTGTTCATTCGTGACCATCATGCCGGATACATCGATTGGAGTACCTTCGAGGCGAACCAGAAGCGCTTGGCGCAGAACATCCGTCCTCGACCGCACCAGAGCGGGGGTGCCGTGAGAGAAGGCGCAGCACTCCTGCAAGGCCTCGCCGTATGCGGACACTGCGGTCGGCGCCTGGCCGTACACTACAGCGGCCGGTTCTCGGCGCCCGGATATCACTGCGCCGGTAAGAACATCGTCAACGGGCGGGGCGAGTACTGCCTCAACATCGGCGGTGTACAGATCGACGCGGCTGTCGCCGAAGCGTTCCTTGCGGCTCTCGCGCCCGCAGGCCTGGAAGCCTCGCTCCAGGCGATCGAGCAATTCGACGCCGATCACGAGACGACTCTCGCGCAGTTCCGTCGCGACGTCGAGCGTGCGCGCTACAACGCGCAGCGCGCCGAGCGACGCTATCGCGCCGTGGACCCGGAGAATAGACTCGTCGCGCGTGGACTCGAAGCAGAATGGGAAAACGCTCTGCTGGAACTGAAGACTGCCGAATCCGAACTCTCGGACCGCGAACATGCCCGACCGCGCTCGCTTACGCACGAAGAACGCGACGCGGTCCTTGCACTCGGTAAAGACCTCAAGCGTATCTGGTTCGCTCCCACGACGAGCGATCGCGATCGCAAGGAGTTGCTCCGCACGCTGCTCGACGATGTCAGTTTGAGAGTCGAGCGCGATAAATACAACGCTCATCTGACGCTGCGTTGGCGCGGCGGTCTCTTCAGTGAAGTTAATGTCCCATTGCCGCGCTCGCATCCATCGCCGATCCGCACCGCCGACGATACGATCGATCTGCTGCGGCGACTGGCCGCACATTATCCCGACACCAAGATCGCCGGCATCCTCAATCGCCAAGGCCGTACAACGGCCACAGGACTGTCGTTTACGGCAAATCGTGTGTCGAGCCTGCGGACACACTGGGAGATCCCGTGCTTCGAGCCGAAACAGCAAGTGCAGGACGGCGAGTGCATGACGATCGAGAAAGCAGCACGCGCTCTCGGGATCGCACCCTCTACTTTGCATCGCTGCCTCAACGATGGCTTCATTGCCGGAGAGCAGATCACACCTGGCGCGCCGTGGCGTATTCGTATCAATGACGAGTTGCGGTCGCGCTTTGTGGAGAGCGCGCCCGAAGGTTACGTGAAGATGTTCAAGGCCATGAATCTACTCGGCGTCTCGCGGCAAACCATCTTGCAACGTGTAAAGCGCGGCGAGCTTAAGGCCGTTCACGTCTATCGCGGACGGGCAAAAGGCATACGAATTCAAGTACCTGCAGCCGCTCCGGACCTCTTCGACCCTCTCAAAAAAACTGAAGGTGTAGTATGACGCAACATCCAACAGACCTTTGATGTCGAACTCCAGAACCCAGTCATACTTCCAGCACCGCTCACGCGTGACACCGATGGCATCGAGCGCCGATTTTCCGGGCCGATAGCCATATGAGTCCGCCAGAAAGATTG
>DASYBN010000147.1:0-2518 GCA_036500785.1 Acidobacteriaceae bacterium | reverse complement strand
GAAAGGTGCAGTGTTGCGGCCGCTGATCGACGAACTGACCTCAGCGGCTAAAGCCGCGATCAGTTGGCGGCATTTACGGCACGGCTGAAGCCGTGCCCTTAACGAAACGGCCATTATTCGGTGCATAGGTGGGATGCGGTTCGGTTCGTCACGCTCTCGGGATCTCTAGGTGAAGCGTGTGCTGCGCAAGAGGAGCCAGCCGCCTGCAATGAGGGCCGCGATGAGGATGCAGCTGAGCACGAGTACCCAGCCGACGTTCATGGGGAGCGGAGGAACGACGGCGCGGGCGGCAAGAATGACGAAGAATGCGGTGGCAGCGATGGCGATGGCGTAGTCCCACCAGCGGCGGCGGGTGGGGCCGGAGAGCTCATCGCCGGTTTGCGCAAGTAGCGTCACGTTGTAGTCGAGGCCGTAGCGGTCGCACTCGCGTTCCAGCGCCAGGTTATTGGAGGCGTGCTCACGCGAGGAGGCCACGGCGGTGCCGATGGCCAGGGCGCCGAGGATCATGAGAGCGGAGCCGGCGATGACGAGCAGGCGCTGTGTGTGCGTGGCTGCGGCGAGTTCGCCGAAGACCAGAGCGCCCCACATGAGGCCCCAGAACTGGTTGGTGTTGGAGAGCGGAATGCCGCGACCGATGCCGAGATATTTGGTGGCGAACTGCTGAAAGAGGTCTCCGATAACCCAGACGAAGCCGCCGAGGAAAAGCCAGAAGATCAGCCCCTGGTGGGTTGCGATCTGATGGATCGCGTTGTGCGCGCCATGGTCGAGCGTGAGGGTCAATGCGAGCATCATGCCGAGTTCGCCGACGGTGAACGCTGTGACGAACGAGAGCGGATTCATGCCGCTGAGGTACGCCTTGCGGTAGGGGACGTACATGGTGCCCCACATGAGGCTGGCACCGCCGGCGGCGATGAGGCCGCGCGTGGCGTGCGGTGATGCGGCCGCGCCGCCGTGAAGCGTGCTGAAGCCGAGCATGATGGCCGCGGCGACGATGAGCAGCGCGCCGAGAACGACCTTCGCGATATTTTTTGGCTGCGCGCCTTCGAGCTCACGGAAGAGAACGCGGCCCCAGAGCAGACCGATGAGCGAGTTGGTGTTCCAGAGCGGAAAGGCTGTGGCCAGGCCGACGTCGCGGATGGCGAAGACGGTGAGGGTGTTGGCGACGGCCCAGAGACAGCCGGCGAGGAGCGCCCAGATGAGCAGGTGTTTGCGCGCGGCGAGATCGGTGAAGACGTAGCCGGTGCCTTTGAGCAGCGTGGGGAAGGTCCAGCGCGCGGTGAAGACGCCGGCGACCATGCAGAGCGAGATCGCGAACGGCGAGAGTCCTGCGGTGACGAGCTTCGTCGGGGCCTCGGCCGCGCCGAGCCAGACGCCGGCGGCGAGGCCGCAGACGACTCCGAGCGCGTGCAGCGAGTGAGTGCGGCGACCTGCGGTGGCGGATGGCATCGTGCGCGTCAGTGCAGGGCCACCAGAAGGACGATGCCGGCTGTGAGGACGAGCGCGGGCACCCAGAACTGGACGTCCGTGAGGACGGCGCGGAGGGTTGAACGAGGTTGTGGGGCGGTCGTCATGATTGCGTGCTCACGGTACGAAGGTGCTGTTAGGTTGTCGAGAAGTGGCAGGGCGAAACGCCACCCGTCGAGCGTACTATGAGAAGCGCTGAGCAAGAGGAGAGATTCGCATGAGCACAGCGACTGTTGTTCCCGGCAACGGACCGTTGAAGGACCTGGACGAGTGGGATGACTTTCTCGAAGGCCGCTACCAAGAGGGCAAGAGCAAGGAAGAGTTTCGCGTGTATGACGCGACAGCCACGCCGGGTGTCGCCGAGTTCTACCGGCAGAACCACGAGAACATGACGGTCGATTACGTGCTTGGCAAAGAGCGCACGTACTTCAGCCTGCAGAAGGGCCAGAAGACGGTCTGGGAGGCGGCGGAGTTTCTGAATACGCTGGTGGACGATAGCGACCCGGACACGGACCTGACGCAGATCGAGCACCTGCTGCAGACGTCCGAGGCGATGCGGCGCGACAACTGCCCGCGTTGGATGGTGCTGACCGGGTTCATTCACGATCTGGGCAAGTGCCTGTGTCTGTATGGCGAGCCGCAGTGGGGGGTGGTGGGCGATACGTTTCCGGTGGGCTGCGCGTGGAGCGAGGACATCGTCTTTCACGAGTACTTCGCGAAGAATCCGGACCGGCTGGTGCCGGAGTATCAGACGAAGTATGGGATTTATGAGCCGAACTGCGGGCTCGAAAACGTGCACATGAGCTTCGGACACGATGGTTACATCGCCGAGGTGATGAAGCCGTATCTGCGCGATGAGTCGCTGTACATGCTGCGGTTCCACTCGTTTTATCCGTGGCATCGGCATGGAGCGTACGACCACCTGTGCAATGACAAGGATCGCAGCATGCTGGAGTGGGTGCTGAAGTTCAACCAGTACGACTTGTACTCGAAGGGTCACACCAAGCCGAACATGGCGGAGCTGAAGCCGTATTATGACGATCTGTTTGCCGAG
>DASYBN010000146.1:0-3110 GCA_036500785.1 Acidobacteriaceae bacterium | reverse complement strand
GCTGCGACTGACGGGGCTGGAGCCGCCGATTGTTGTCATCCCGATGGCGCGTTGGGACAAGATTGGCGAGAAGGCCATGCGCTTTGGCATGCTGATGAGCCCGGTGGTCAAGGTCGTGCATGTTGCGTCGAGCGAAGAGCCCGACTCGGTCGATACGGTCTGGGAAAAGATGGTGCTGGCGCCGGCGCGCGAACATGCATGCGCCGAACCGGAACTGGTGACCGTGCACAGTACCTATCGCACGATTCTTTCGCCGCTGATGGACTACATCCTGAAGCTCGAAGACGAGAATCCCGGCCGCAAGATTGCGGTTCTTCTTCCGGAGCTTGTTGTGCGGCACTGGTGGGAGAACCTGTTGCACAACCAGCGCGTGCAACTGCTGAAGCTGCTGCTGCTGCTCAAGGGCAATCAGCGCATCGTGGTCGTAAATATCCCGTGGTATTTGTAACGCTAGCTGGGAACCTCAGCGCAGGTTGCGCAGCCGCTCAACGGCGCCGGGGATGATCTCGAGAGCACGATCGATCTCGCTGTTTGTCGTGAGGCGCGAGAGCGAGAGCCGCAGACTCCCGCGCGCCTGAGCTGGCGTGAGCCCCATCGCGAGCAACACGTGCGACGGTTCTGTCGCGCCGGACATGCATGCGGCGCCAAAGCTACTGGAGATTCCCTGAAGATCGAGCGCGATTAGAAGCGCTTCGGCGTCGATGCCATCGATGCGCAGGTTCGTCGTGTTCGGCACGCGCGGCGCATCGGCGCAGTTGATCTGAGCGCCGGGAATTGCCGCGAGCAGACCCTGCTCCAGGCGGTCGCGAACGCCGGCGAGCTCTTGCGGCGAATCAGTGCTGAGCCACCACTGAGCGAGGTCCGCCGCGCGTCCGAAGCCGACGATGCCTGGAACATTTTCAGTGCCCGCACGGCGCTGCCGCTCGTGTGGGCCGCCGTGAAAGAGCGGCGCGAGCTCAACTCCTTTGCGCACGAAGAGCGCGCCCGTCCCTTGCGGTGCGTACATCTTGTGCCCGGAGATCGAAAGCAGGTCGACGTTCTTGAACTCGCCGGAGAGATCGACGGGGAGCTTGGCCGCAGCCTGCACGGCGTCGCTATGGACGAGGATGGGCGAGCCCTTCTTCTCTGCGTATCCCTTCGCGATGCGCGCGATTTTGCCGACCGGCTGTATCGCGCCGGTCTCGTTGTTGGCGAGCATCACGCTAATAAGTTTCGTGTGTGGGCGCAGCGCCGCCTCGAGCTCCGCCGCCCTCGCGACGCCGTCGCGGTCCGGCGCGAGATAGGTGACCTCGACCCCGCGTCGCTCGAGCGACTCGGCTGCAAACAGCACCGCGTGATGCTCGATCTTTGTAGTGATGAGATGTGCCCGTTCACGTGCGTCAAGGAACGGCTGCAGCACGCCGGCGAGCGCGAGGTTGTCGCTCTCCGTTCCTCCGGAGGTGAAGACGATCTCGCGCGGAGCGCAGTGGAGCAGGGAGGCAACGGCCGCGCGCGCAGTCTCGACGGCGGACCGCGTTCGCTGCCCCGCCTGATGCGCGGAGCTAGGATTGCCGTATCGCTCCAGCCAGAACGGCCGCATCGTCTCCAGCACTTCGGGGAGTACGGGCGTGGTCGCGTTGGCGTCGAGGTCGATGCGCATCTGTGACGAGAGTATCTGGTTCCGGCGAAAGTTAGCACCCGTTTGACGCCCGTCTGCGACGCCGCTCTGCTAGGCTGGTGGCGCTGCAATCTTCGCAAACGAGGTGATCTATGCGTCTTCGGTATCTTTGTGCTGTGGTCATTCTGAGTGGCTTTGCCTCTCCGGGTCGTGCCCAGACGGTCACCACAGGCGCCCAGAAGCAGGTGATGTCGCCAGCGATGACCCCAGCCCAGGCCCAGGATGAGCTGCTGAAGCTTTTTGAGCACGACTTTATGGCTGTCGCGACGGCAATGCCGGCAGACAAGTACGGTTTCGCGCCGCCATCCGCAAACGGCGCGAAGTTTGATGGTGTGCGGACGTTCGCGCAGCAGGTCGCGCATGTAACCGAGGCGAACTACTACTTCTTCTCGAAGATGGGTGGAGCGACGCCGAGTATCGATCCTCAGAGCGTGATGAAGCTGACGACCAAGGATGAGCTGCTGAAGGCCGCGGCGGACTCTTTCGCGTACGCTCATCAGACGATCGCGACCATAACGCCTGAGAATGCATATGTGGCGATCGAGGGTGTGGATGGAATGCACACACGCGCGACCGTCGCGTCGTTCGCAGCGGCCCACGGGTACGACCACTATGGGCAGATGGTCGAGTATCTGCGGATGAACGGGATCATCCCGCCGGGATCGAAATAATCCGGCGCGCTAGTTAGCTGCGCTTCTCGATCGGAATGTACGGCGCCGGGTACGGCGGTCCGGTGTACTCGGCGCGCGGCCGGATCAGCCGGTTGTCGTCGTGCTGCTCCATGACGTGCGCGCACCATCCGGCGATGCGGCTGACGGCGAAGATCGGCGTAAAGAGGTCCACGTCGATGCCCAGCGTCGTGTAAGTCGAGGCTGAGTAGAAGTCCACATTCGCGTTGAGCTTCTTCTGGTCTTTCACGAAGAGCTCGATCTTTCGCGACATCTCAAACCACTTCGGATTGGCGTCGCGGCCGAGCTCTTCGGACATGCGGCGAAGGTGCGTGGCGCGCGGATCTTCGGTCGTGTAGACGCGATGGCCGAAGCCGGAGATCTTCTCCTTGCGCTGGAGCATGCCGCGAACGTGTTCCACCGGATCTTCACCGGCTTTGTCGACCGCGTGCAGAACGCGCATGACGGCTTCATTCGCGCCGCCGTGCAGCGGCCCCTTCAGCGCGCCGATCGCGCCGGTGATCGCCGAGTGCATGTCCGAAAGCGTTGCGGCGATGACGCGCGCCGCGAAGGTGCTGGCGTTGAGCTCGTGATCCGCGTGTAGAATCAGCGCCACATCGAGGGCGCGAGTCGCAGTCTCGGAGGGCTTCTCGCCGTTCAGCAGCCACAAAAAGTTCGCTGCGTGGGAGAGCGACGGGTCGGGCTCAACGAGATTCTTTCCTTTGCGGATGCGGTCAAAGCAAGCGATGATCATCG
This sequence comes from Acidobacteriaceae bacterium, assembly GCA_036500785.1. Lineage (GTDB taxonomy): Bacteria > Acidobacteriota > Terriglobia > Terriglobales > Acidobacteriaceae > Granulicella. The sequence continues at coordinate 29 of DASYBN010000146.1, read as the reverse complement.
CGATCTGCGAGGTCAGATGGAAACTCTTG
>DASYBN010000145.1:0-7039 GCA_036500785.1 Acidobacteriaceae bacterium | reverse complement strand
ATGTGCGTTGAGATTCCAGGTTGCATCGCGTACTTGAGGGTATCGCGGACCGCCGTGGATTCGTGCGAGAACCGGGTGCCGTAAGAAGCACATCGGCAACAGATAGAATTTTCGGGCGGAGGAAAGAGCATGCGCGGTGGTTTACGGTTGGCAGTCGCTTTGACGGCGGTGATGTTGGTGCAGCTTCGTCCCGGAGTGAGCCAGACTCCCGGACAGACGCAGGTCTCACCCGCGGCCGCGTCGCCCGCTCCGGCCGCCCGCGCGGCAACAGACGCCTGCGACGCGATGCGCAGGAAGCTCGAGGACTGGCCGCAGTTGGCCCGCTATGCTGACGCCAACGCCGGGTTGCCACCGACGCAGCCGGGGCGCGTGGTCTTCTACGGCGACTCCATCACTGATGCGTGGACACTCAACGGCGGCAGCTTCTTCCCCGGCAAGCCGTACGTGAATCGCGGCATCAGTGGCCAGACGACAGAGCAGATGGTCGTTCGCTTCCGCCAGGACGTCATCAACCTGCACCCGCAGGCCGTCGTGATCCTCGCCGGCACCAACGACATCGCCGGCAATACCGGGCCGGAGACGCCGGAGATGATCGAAGACAACTTCCGCTCGATGGTGGACCTGGCGCGTGCCAACAACATCCGCGTGGTGCTGGCATCGGTGCTTCCATCTTCGGGATATCCGTGGAAGCCCTCCGCCGGCAACCCAGCCGAGAAGATTCGCGCGCTGAACGATTGGCTGAAGAGCTATGCCGCCGCGAACGGCATCACGTATCTCGACTACTACAGCGCGATGGCTGGCCCCGACGGCGGCATGAAGCCCGGCATCAGCATCGATGGCGTGCACCCCAACGCCGCAGGCTATGCCATCATGGAGCCGCTGGCTGAAAAGGCGCTGGCTTCCACGCCATCAGCGAATCAGTAGCCAGCCGCTTTACCGAAGTGGTGCCGGTGGTCCTGTCCGCCGGTGAGCTCGCCGCGCTTTCCGGATGTAGACGGGTCGCGCGCGATGAGTTCGCTGTCGCCCCAGATGCCGGGGCTGTTGAAGTCCTTTGCACCGGCGCGCTCCGTGTTGTAGCCGTCTGTGGCGAGCGCGCTCACGACATCCTGCGGGAACGCCTTCTCGAACTGCAGCGTGTCGGGAAGATATTGGTGGTGGAAGCGCGGAGCGTCTGCCGCAGCCTGAATGTCGAGGCCGTTGTCGACCACGCTGATGAGGTCGTTGGCGACGGTGGTGATGATGGTCGACCCGCCCGGCGAGCCGAGGACGAGGCGAAGCTTGCCGGGTGTGCAGACGCTGGCGCCGTGAGTAGCTTGAAATTGCGGCGTCCTCGGGCGCGATGAGAGAGTCCTGCAGACGGGTGGTTCACTGACGATCGTCGGCGTCATGCAGGAAAGCGGGCGCTTGCCTGGCGCGATCGCATTCGCCGGGCCCTGGATAAGGCCAAAGCCGTTGGGCACTCCCATCTTCGAGGCGAAGTCGTCCATCTCGTCGTTCAGCAGGAAGCCGAGCTTGTCGACCGTCATACCGTTGCCGAAGCCGAAGTTGAGCGTGTAGGTCATCGCGACCGCGTTGCCGTCTGCGTCGACGACGGAGAAATGCGTGGTCTGATTGGACTCCACGATGGGCGCGAGCTTCGGTGGCTGGGGCATGAAGCCTGCCGGGCGCACGAGCGTGGCGGATGGCGACGGCTTTACAGGGTCGATGGTCTTGCGCCACGCGGCTGCATACGCGGGGTCGGCCATCTGCTCGAGCGGCATGTGCGGATTGAAATCCGGGTCGCCGAGAAAGTCCGCGCGGTCCATGTAGGCGCGGCGGAACGCCTCGGCGATGGTGTGAACCTGCGCGGGCGAGCGGTCCGGGCTGGCCGCGCCGTTCAAGTGCGTGAGGTCGTAGCCGGAGAGGATGTTCAGGATTTCGATCAGGACGATCCCGCCGGAACTGGGCGGCGGTGAGGTCAGCACCTCGAGCCCGCGATAGTGGCCGATCAGCGGCTCGCGCTCTTTCACCTCGTAGTTTGCGAGGTCCTGCGCGGTGATGAGGCCGCCGTTGGCCTTTTCGTAGGCTGCGATCTGCTGGGCGATGGCGCCATGGTAGAAGCTCGCCGGATTCGCAGCGATCTCGCGCAGCGTCGCGGCGAGCTCGGGCTGGATGAGGCGGTCGCCGCCCTTGTAGAAGTTGCCGTCGCGCTGGAAGATGCGCCGCGAGGTGGGAAACTTCGTCAGGTTCCCCGAGTGCAGCGAGCGCGCCTCTTCGTCCGTGAGGACGAAGCCCTGCGAGGCGAAGCGAATGGCCGGTGCCATCACGCGACGGAGCCCGAGGCGCCCGTAGTGGCGCTCGGCGTACACCAGCCCCGCGACTGTGCCGGGGACTCCGGAGGCCTGCGGGCTGTCGATCGACATGCGCGGGATCACGTTGCCGTGCGCGTCGAGATACATGTTGGCGCTTGCGGCCGCGGGCGCCTTCTCGCGGAAGTCGAGGAAGTGCGGGCGGCCTTGCGCAAGGCGTTGCGAGCCCGGCCGGATGAGCATGAACCCGCCTCCGCCGAGGTTGCCGGCCGCGGGAAAGGTTACCGCCAGAGCGAATCCAACCGCAACCGCCGCGTCCACCGCGTTGCCGCCGGCGCGGAGGATCTCGACCCCAGCGTCGGTGGCGTTGTGCTGAATCGTGACGACCATCGCGTGGCGCGTTCGCACAGGCGGAGTCGGCGGGATCGGCTCGCCGGGATGCGATGTGGCTTGCGCCAGCGTGGCGGTGGTGAACAGAGCGAGGGTGGCGAAGGTGACGAGCTTGCTGCGGAAGAGAATCGTCATTGGTTGCAGTGAGCCAATGATAGCGGGAACATTGCGCCCGTTGCGGGCGTATCGGAGGCATGCGGGGCTGAGTTGTGAGGAGAGGCGGTACGCGATGAAGACGCTGGTGCAGGCCGTGCTGGTGGTGTTCCTGGTGGTCCTGATGCTGGGCGCGTCGTGGGGACAGACAACGGCGCCGGCGAGCCCTGCGGGCCAGCCTGGTTCTTCTTCGAACTCATCGGGCGGTGCGGTCGGACCGGACGAGGCGCTCACCGCGACGATTGCAGCGCTCGATACGAAGCTGTTCGACGCCTATAACCACTGCGACCTGGCGACGATGAGCGCGATGGTAGAGGATGGGCTCGAGTTCTATCACGACAAAACGGGGCTGACGGTGGGCAAGCAGCCGTTTCTGGAGGCGATCAAGAACAACATCTGCGGCAAGGTGCAGCGCACGCTCGTGCCCGGGACGATGGAGGTTTACCCGCTGAAGGGCTACGGTGCCGTGGAGATCGGAGTGCACCGGTTCACGCATCCCGGGCACCCGCAGGACGGTATGGGCGACGCGAAGTTTGTGACGCTGTGGGAGAACAAAGGCGGCACGTGGATGGTCTCGCGGGTCATCAGTTTCGATCACGAGAACGTAGCGCGGTAGGCGGTCGCGGCCCGTTGTGGCGAGGGTGAACTGAACTGCCAAGGCATAAACACTGTATTTTCACAGCAGTGCAGCTGAACCCGCGTCGGATTTAGCCTTGCCTATTATGTGAGTGACTTTATAGTAGATTTTATGCAACCATTGCGCTACAGCTTCGTCTAAAGAGGTGTGGGAAGTGCCCGGACGGGCCTCCACGAAATCTTCTAAGTGATTGAAAAGGGAGATGAAGACAATGGCGATTGCACGATTTGTACCGTTCCGCAGTGGGTTGAGCGATATGGCAGTCCTGCAGAACCGGCTCAACTCGATCTTCACTGACTTCAGCCGGAGCTTCGACGGCGAGAGCGAGACGCTCGGCGCCGGAAACTTCGTCCCGGCGGTGGATGTGTATGAGGACGCGCAGAAGGTGAGCCTCAAGCTGGAAGTGCCTGGAATCAAAGCGGATGATCTTGATATCCGCGTCGAAGGCAGGACGCTGACGGTGCGTGGCGAGCGCCGGTTCGAGTCCGAGGAGAAGGAAGAGAACTTCCAGCGGATCGAACGCCGCTATGGCAGCTTTACGCGGAGCTTCACGCTGCCGCCGACTGTCGATACGGACTCGATCGACGCGCAGAGCGCCGATGGCGTGCTGACGATCTCGCTGGCGAAGAAGCCTGAGGCCAAGCCGAAGCAGATTACGGTGAAGGCGAGCTCCTCGGCGGCGAACGTCAACAGCACCCAGCCGAAGCAGGTTGAAGCGCAGAGTCAGAAGCAAAGCTGAGCAGAGCTGACTCAACGGAAAAAGAGGTTTGCCGGGCGAGCTCGAAATAAGCTCGCCCTTTTTGTCAGCTTTGAAGCAGTTTTGCGTGCTTTTGGGGCCTTTTTGAGCTCCCGAAACATGAGCGTAAGTGACTAAGATGCTGCTTCCTGAGGAATTCCTGTGCATCGAATCGGGCATAGAGTTTTGTGTTGAGAGAGTGAGAAGGATATGGCAATCAAATGGGACAAGTTGACCGTGAAATCGCAGGAAGCGATTCAGGGCGCAGTGACGCATGCCGCGGAGAACGGCAATCCGGAGGTGCTGCCGGTGCATCTGATGGCGGCGCTGCTGGAGGATAAGGAAGGCGTGGTTCTGCCGGTGCTCGAGAAGATTGGCGTGCCGGTGCAGCAGTTGTTGAGCGGTGTGAATGCCGCCATTGCGAAGCTGCCGAAGGTGCAGGGCGCAAGCCAGCAGCCGGGCATGGGCGCGGCGCTGACGAAGGTGTTGGACCAGGCGTTCAAAGAGGCGGACAACTTCAAGGATGAGTACGTATCTACAGAACATCTTTTGCTGGCACTGGCCAAGCAGAAGGGGGAACCGGTGCAGGCGGCGCTCGCCGCGCAGGGTGCAACCTACGACGCGATTTTGAAGGCGCTGCAGGCAGTGCGCGGGACGCAACGTGTGACGGACCAGAATCCTGAGGGCAAGTTTCAGGCGCTTGAGAAGTATGCGAAGGACCTGACGGAGCTCGCGCGCAAGGGCAAGCTGGATCCGGTGATCGGGCGTGACGAAGAGATTCGCCGCGTGGTGCAGGTGCTGAGCCGTCGCACGAAGAACAATCCGGTGCTGATCGGCGAGCCGGGTGTCGGCAAGACCGCCATCGTCGAAGGACTGGCGCGGCGCATTGTGCAGGGCGACGTGCCGGAGATTCTGCGCGACAAGCGGGTGATCTCGCTGGACCTTGGCTCGATGCTGGCGGGCGCGAAGTTTCGCGGTGAGTTTGAAGACCGGCTGAAGGCCGTGTTGAAGGAGATCGAGGACTCGAACGGGCAGATCGTTCTATTCATCGACGAGCTGCATACGCTGGTAGGCGCAGGCGCGGCAGAGGGTGCGATCGACGCCAGCAACATGCTGAAGCCGGCGCTGGCGCGCGGCGAGTTGCGGGCGATCGGGGCGACGACGCTGAACGAGTACCGCAAGTACATCGAGAAGGATGCGGCGCTGGAGCGGCGGTTTCAGATCGTGTACGTCGGCGAGCCGAATGTGGAGGACACGATTGCCATCCTGCGCGGGCTGCGCGAGCGCTATGAGACGCACCACAAGGTGCGGATCAAGGACTCGGCGATTGTGGCCGCGGCGGAGCTGTCGCATCGCTACATCAGCGATCGATTCCTTCCGGACAAGGCGATCGATCTTGTCGACGAAGCTGCGGCGGCGCTGGCGATTCAGATTGGAAGCGTGCCGGTGGAGATTGACGATCTGGAGCGGCGTGCGACGTCGCTGGAGATCGAGAAGAACGCGCTGCAGCGGGAGAACGATCCGAACTCGCGCGAACGGTTGAATGATGTCGAGCGTGAGCTGGCCGAGGTGCGCGAGTTAGCGGCCGGTCTGCGTGCAAGGTGGCAGAAGGAGCGCGGTGCGATTGGTGAGATTGCTTCGCTGAAGGAGAAGCTTGAGCAGCTGCGGTTCGAGGCCGAGCAGGCGACACGCAAGGGCGATCTGCAGCGCGCGGCGGAGCTGCAGTATGGGGAGATTCCCAACGCCGAGCGGCAGCTGAAAGAGCTGACGGCGGAGCAGGATGGGCTCGTGGCGGCTGAGAGGGCGCTGGAGAAGCAGATCCCCTCCGGGGATGACAACAAGAGAGGCAAACACGCGCCGTCGCGGCTGCTGAAGGAAGAGGTCGACGAGGAGGATATTGCGAAGATCGTCTCCAAGTGGACCGGGATTCCGGTGTCGAAGATGCTCGAGGGCGAGGTGCAGAAGCTCACGCAGATGGAGGATCGTCTGCGCGAGCGCGTGGTCGGGCAAGATGAGGCACTCACCGTTGTGGCGAATGCGATTCGCCGCTCGCGTGCGGGCCTGAGCGATCCGAAGCGGCCGATTGGAAGCTTCATCTTCCTGGGGCCGACAGGAGTTGGCAAGACGGAGACGGCGCGGGCGCTCGCGGAGTTCCTCTTCGACGACGAGCAGGCGATGGTGCGCATAGACATGTCCGAGTACATGGAGAAGCATGCGGTGGCGCGGCTGATCGGCGCGCCTCCGGGATATGTGGGCTTCGATGAAGGCGGGCAGCTGACGGAGGCGATTCGTCGTCGGCCCTATGCTGTGGTGCTGTTCGACGAGATCGAGAAGGCGCATCCGGATGTCTTCAACGTGCTGCTGCAGGTGCTCGACGATGGGCGGCTGACGGACTCGAAGGGACGCACGGTGGACTTCAAGAACACGGTGCTGATCATGACGTCGAACATTGGCGCGAGTGCGTTGACAACGGCGTGGGCGCAGGGCGAAGAGGGCTTCGAGGATGCGAAGTCGCGCGTGATGGAGGAGCTGCGCAAGCACTTCCGTCCGGAGTTCCTGAATCGCGTGGACGACATCGTGGTCTTCCATCCGCTGAACGAGTCGCAGCTTGAACACATTGTGGATCTGCGGCTGGACGATCTGCGCAAGCTGCTTGCAGACCGCCGCATCACATTGGAGCTGACCGAGCCGGCGCGCAAGGCGATCTTCAAGGCCGGCTACGATCCGGTGTATGGAGCGCGGCCGCTGAAGCGCGCGATCCAGCGGCTGGTGCAGGATCCGCTCGCGATGCAAATCCTCGAAGGCAAGGTGCTGCACGGCGATCATGTGGTGATC
>DASYBN010000144.1:0-15145 GCA_036500785.1 Acidobacteriaceae bacterium | reverse complement strand
TTGCCGATCTCCTCCGCGACGTCAATCGTGAAAAAATCGCAGGGCTCGAGAAAGCGCTCCACGTTGCTCAGATTGATGTGGTCGGCGTCGACGAAGTACGGCTCCTTCCAGCCGAGTTCCTTCACCGCACCATCGGCCGTTTTGCGCGTCTGTCTGGGATCAGTCCCGATGATCGTGTGCTCGCGGTTGGACTTGTTCCACACCGGCGCCACTTCGCAGCCCGCCTCCTTCGCCTTCAAACAGGCCGCTAGCTGGGCCTTTGCCTGATGCGCGAACCGGTCGCCCACCCCCACCGAATACTTTGGCAAACGCAGCTCACTCGCCATCATTCGCTCCCGCCTGGATTTGTCTCAGAATCGTCTGGCGCACAAGGACACGCGCGCGCCATCGCGCGTACCAGCATACCCACATCCGGTCAGACAGCGCAACAATCGAGTCAGACAGCAGCCGCTACCCTACGAATCGGCCCTTGTACGCCCACAGCCCCAGCCCGGGGTTCGAAATATAGAAGATCTCTTCCCCATCCACCATGTTCCATCCGTCCTTCAACCTCTCCGGGTCGTACTTCTTTTCGTACTGCGCGAGGTCGCCCCACTCGTAATGCACGCCCTCGATCTCCTCGCGCGTGAGGCCGCCCGGGCAGTACCGGATCGTGAACCGCCCCTCGCTCGATCCATGAATCAAGTGCGCCGCCGCGCTCAGATTGCTCGCCAGCCCCGGATCTTCCTTCACATACTCGAGCGTCTTCGGCGTGCCGCAGTAGCCGAACTTGCGGATGAGCTTGTCGATGGTCGCATCCTCGCCGAACTCATGCACACCCGGCGCCAGCACAATCAGCTCCGCGTCGTCTGCGAGCGCCATCCGCGTGCGATACACGCTCTTATTCCCCAGCCAAGTCGTCTTGAACTCATGCGGATCGAGAAACACCACCGCCTTCTTGATCTCGCGATCCAGCATCAGAAAGTTGCACTTCAGGCTCAACTCGGCCGCGCGCTCGAAGCACTCGTCGTCATCGCCGATGAACAGCCCGCGCATCACCAGTTCGCCCTTGTCGTTCTTGTTGACCACGGTCTGCACGTACACAATCGGCAGGTCCTTCGCGAAGTGCTCACTCGCATAATTGAGCACCCTTCGAACCGGCGTATCCGCACGGCCCATCATGCGCTCCATCCCGTACACCGCGCCCAGAAAGTGCGAGCGGTGAATCCCCATGACCCCGCCCGTCCCCACAAAAATATTCTTCGACCCATTCGCCATGCCCACGACCTCGTGCGGCACCACCTGCCCGATCGACAGAATCAAATCGTGGCCGCCGTCACGCAGCAACTTGTTCACCTGCGCCGGCCACGCGTAGTCCACCTTGCCCTGGCTCACATCGCGCAGGAACTCGCCCGGAACCTCGCCCAGTGTGACGATGTCGTTGCGCCAGTCGTGCACGCGAAACCTGTCCTTCGGCGTGCGCGGATACATCGTCGCGAGCTCGCTCTCACTCATCGGCTTGTGCGTTCCTAGAGCCGGCAGCACATCCGTCAAGCGATCGCCGTAGTACTCGAACGCCATGTCCGTCAGCTCGCCGGACTTCGAGTGAAACCGTGTAAAGTCCGGCGGCACTGCGAGCACTTTCTTCCTCGGCCGCAGCTTCTCCAGCTTGTCGAGCGCCTCAAACAACCCGGCGCGAAACTCCTCCGGCGACATCTCCGTCGTCGGCGATCCAGCAGCAAAGAACAGACTCATAGGCCTTTAATCTTAGCCCTGGCGCGCACGCCAGAGAGCGCCTTCGAGCGGCTGCACCGCATTCGCATCGACGCTGATCTCCGGCCATGCTGCATGCAGATGCTCGTCCATCGCGCGCAGCACACGCGGAATCTTGCCAAGCACGCTGCCCGTGAACGCGACGCGCAAACCATCCTGCACGGTGCAACCCGCGGCTCGCATCTTGGAGATAACGAGGTTCACCTGCGTTGCGAGCTCCTCGCCGGCACGGTCGAGCACGCCCTCTGCAAGCGCGTCCCCGCTGTCCGCACAGCTCGCCACAACGCTGGTCAGCGACGCGAAGTCAGGGCGCTCGCGCAGGTTTGCTTTCGCCACCAGCGAGGCCAGATCCTCAAGCTTCCACGCCTGCTGAATGTCCCGAAGCAGGCAGCTCTCGACGCCTCGGTCGCGCGCACGCAGGCACGAGCGAATCGCCTCCAGCCCGATCCATGTGCCCGATCCTTCGTCGCCCAACACCGGCCCCCATCCGCCCGCGCTGACGGTCGAGCAATCCGTGCATCGGCCCATCACATTCGATCCCGTTCCTGCGATAACCAGCACGCCCGGACCACCCTGAAACGCTGCGTCCAACGCTATCTGTTCGTCGCCGGTGATGATCACGCCGCCGCTCACAAGCTCTCTCAAAGTCATCTCCGCCCAGCGAACCACCTCGGCACTCGACGAACCGGCCAGCCCGAAGCAGGTACAAGCGATCGAGTCCCCGGAAACGTTTGCCGCTCGCAGCGCCTCGCGAACGATCGCGCGCAAATTGGAACTGGCCGCCTCCTGGCCGACATTCATGATCTTGACCGTCGGACCAGACGCCCTCCCCAGCACACGCGATTCGTCAGCCACCCAGCACTCGGTCTTCGTTCCACCGCCATCCAGCGCGACAAAATACGCCATTCGTTCACAACTCCGGGGCGTCGCGAGCAAGCTGACGCCAAGCCCGTTATCATAACCTGCAACGTTGCCTCACGTCAGCGCATCCGCAGGAGGAGAGAGTCCGTTTGCCCTGTTCCATCAGCGCCCTCGCCGCCGTCGTCGCAGCGCAGCGGCTCAGCGCTCTCGATCTTGCGCTGGTAACGGCCTACCTCATCGGCATTACGCTCTTCGGCCTGAGTTTTCGAAAGCGGCGCGGCGCCGCGGCGGCAGATCGATCACTCAAGAGCTACTTCCTCGCAGACAACACGATTCCCTGGTGGGCGATCGCGCTGTCGGTCGTGTCGGCCGAGACCTCCACACTCACCATCGTCTCCATCCCCGGCGTCGCGTTCGCCGGCGACTTCGGATTTCTCCAGGTCGTCATCGGCTACATGCTGGGCCGCGTCGTCGTGGCGGCGCTCTTCCTGCCGCGCTACTTCGCCGGCGAGATGCTCACGGCGTATCAGCTCATCGATCGACGCTTCGGCCCCACTCTGCATAAAGTAACTGCAGCGCTGTTTCTCGTGACACGCGCCGCTGCCGAGGGTGTCCGCGTCTTCGCCGTTTCGATCGTCGTGGGCATCGCGATCGGAACGCGCGACGTGCTCTCGATCGCAATCATCTCGGCACTGACGTTGCTCTATACCTTCGAAGGCGGCATGGCTGCTGTGGTCTGGACCGATGTCGTGCAGATGGCGATCTACGTTGGCGGCACAGTGGTTGCGCTGCTTACGCTCGGCTCGCATGTCAACGGCGGATGGCCGGAGATTCACAGCGTCGCTTCTGCAGCCGGCAAGTTTCACATGTTCAACTTCGTGCTGAACCTCACGACGACCTACACATTCTGGGCCGGCGTTCTCGGCGGCACATTCCTCACCATGGCCTCGCACGGCACAGACCAGCTGATGGTTCAACGGCTGCTCGCCGCGCGCAGCCTGCGCGAGTCGCGCGCAGCCTTGCTCAGCTCAGGCGTTGTCATCTTCCTGCAGTTCGCGCTCTTTCTGCTGATCGGCGCCGGCCTGTACGTCTTCTATCAACAGCACCCAGGCACGAACTTCCGCACCAACGACTACATCTTCCCAACATTCATCGTGCGCGAGATGCCTATCGGTATCGCCGGCCTGCTCGTTGCCGCGATCCTTGCAGCCGCGATGTCGAACCTCTCGGCGGCCCTCAATTCCCTTTCCTCGACAACCGTCGTCGACTTCTACATGCGCCTGCGGCCACAAGCTGACAATCGCGAGCGCGCGATGATTGCAAAGTCTTCAACCGTTCTCTGGGCGCTCGTGCTCTTCGCCATCGCAATCTACTCGGTGAAGGCCGGCGGCAAAGGCCACGTCGTCGAGATTGGCCTGTCGATCGCATCCGTCGCCTACGGATGCCTGCTCGGAGTCTTTCTACTCGGCACCCTTACAAAATTTGCAACAGAGCTGGGCGCGATTGTCGGCATGATCTGCGGCTTCGCGCTCAACCTCTGGATCTGGCAAGGAGCATTTCCTGTGCACCTCGGTTCCCTCGTCATCCCGCATATCGCATGGACGTGGTATGTCCTGATCGGCGCCGCCGCAACCTTCCTCATCGGAGCGCTTAGCAGCCTCCTGCTGGGGAAGCGCGCCAACAAGCAGCGCACCGCGACTGTCGCTGCCGTTCTACTGTTGACGATCTGCCTGCCACTCCGCACGACGGCGCAGAGGATTGATTCGCGGCGTACGACCACAGTTCCAGCAACCGTTCCCGCACCGGACTTTGCCGCCGTCTCTGCACTCATCAATCAAGGCATTGCAGAGCATCGCCTCCCCGGCGCCGTCCTCATCATCGGACACAGTGGCCGCGTCGTCTTTGAGCACGCCTATAGCGACCGCAAGCTCGCGCGTGAGCCAGGCCTCAATGGCAAACCGTCCCCTGCCGAGCTCATGACCGAAGACACCATCTTCGACATGGCGTCGCTCTCGAAGTGCCTCTCGACCGCAACATCGATCATGCAGCTCTACGAGCAGGGCAAGCTCGAGTTCGACGAGCCCGTGCAGCAGATCCTTCCGGAATTCAATGCCTCCAACGACTCCGAACGCGCAAAGGTCACACTGCGCATGCTGCTCACGCACACCTCGGGCGAGCCCGCAGACGTAAACCTCAAAGACCCGTGGGGACTCGCGAGCCCGGACAAAGCAGAGGGCATTCGCCGTGCGCTCACCACACCGCTGCAGTCTGCACCGGCCGAAGTCTTCCGCTACTCCGACATCAACTTCATCCTGCTCGGAGCGATCGTAGAGAAGCTCAGCGGAGAGCCGCTCGACGTCTATGCGCAGGACAACATCTTCAAGCCGCTCGGAATGACGGAGACGCGATACCTGCCGATCGCAAAGGCCTGTGGACCGCACAAAGTAATCGGTGCAGCGATCGCCTGGGAGCCCGCTCCTCGCGGCCACATCCGCTACGCCTGCCCTGCCTCCGACTGGAGCACGTCTCTGCTCTCACGCATCGCGCCGACCACGCATGATGACGAATCAAAGTCCGATCCGGCCGCCAACCCGCACTTTGACATGCTCACGCGCGGAACGGTGCACGATCCCACGACGCGTCGCATGGGCGGAGTCGCCGGACACGCCGGTGTCTTCTCCACTGCGCACGACATGTCGCTCTTCGCGCAGGCGTTGCTCGATCGCCTCGCAGGGCGCCCATCGAACTTCCCGCTGCGGCAATCGACGCTCGAGCTAATGTCCACGCCCGAGCAGCCCGGCCACCACGCCGGTCAACTCGAAGCAGGCAACCAGGCCGAGCAGTCCGCGATCGCGCAGGGTGAAAAAGGCGCTCAGCCCGGCCTCGCACCGCGCTATCCCGCCATTCACGGCCAGGACCTGCGCGGCTTCGGCTGGGACATCGATACCGCCTTCTCCAAACCACGCGGCATGATCTTCCCCATCGGCAGCTTCGGCCACACCGGCTTCACCGGCACCTCGCTCTGGATGGATCCCGGCTCTGACACCTATGTCGTCCTGCTCGCGAATGCGATTCATCCACGCGGCAACGCACCGATCTCAAACCTGCGCGGAGAAGTCGCTACCGCTGTGGCGCGATCGCTGTACCTCTACGACTCTTGCCCAGTTGGTATGATCTGCGATCCCGTCGTCACTGCTGATTCCGGTGATGTGCAAACCCAATCACTGAACCCCAGCTCTCAAATAGAACCAGCACAGACTCTCACCGGCATCGACGCTCTCGAAGCCGACCACTTCGCCGAGCTCACATCACTCACGGCGCAGCACAACAACGCACTCCGTCTCGGCATTCTCACCAATCAATCCGGTGTCGACGAAAATGGTCACCGTACGATTGACATCCTCAGTACCGCTCTTTCCAACGTCCACCTCACCACCATCTTCTCGCCCGAGCACGGCATCTTCGGCAAGCTGGACACCACCTCGCTCGGCCCCGAAATCGATTCCTCCACCGGCCTTCACGTGACCTCGCTCTACGGCCCGCACGACGCCGACCGCCGCCCCTCACACGATCAACTCAAAGATCTCGACGCCGTCATCATCGACCTGCAGGACGCCGGGGTGCGCACGTACACCTACGAGGCCGTCACCGGCTACTTCCTCGAAGCGGCCGCACGTGAGAAGCGTGAGTTCCACCACACGCTCAACATCGTTGTGCTCGACCGCCCGAACCCCATCAACGGCGTTGCCGTGCAAGGGCCAGTGTCCGACCCCGACCCCGGCAACTACAACAACTACACGCAGATTCCTGTGCGCCACGGCATGACCCTCGGCGAACTCGCGCGCTTCTACAACGGAACCAAACACATCGATGCGCCACTCACAGTCGTCCCTATGCAGCACTGGACGCGCTCCGAGTTCTACGATCAGACAGGGCTTTCCTGGATCAATCCCAGCCCCAACCTGCAAAACCTCACCGCGACGATTCTGCTGCCTGGACTCACTTTCCTCGAAGCTACCAATGCCACCGTCGGGCGCGGCACGCCAACGCCGTTCGAGCTCATCGGCGCAGGGCTTCCACCGAAGGACAAGACGACCGGCGCGCAGCCTCCCCCATGGTTTCACGCCGCCGCTCTCGCAGCTGCACTCAACGCGCGCCATATCCCCGGCGTGAGCTTCACCACGACAACGACCACCGTCGACAACGACCCGATTCACCCCTATCACGGCCAGACGATCGAAGCTGTTCGAATCTCCGTGACCGACCGCGATGCGCTCGACAGCCCCGAGCTCGGCGTCGAGTTGCTCAGCGCACTGCACAAGCTATACTCCGAGCAGTTCCGGTTAGCCCGCGCAGCGAATCTTCTCGCCAGTCAATCTACACTCGACGCAATCACACGCGGCGACGATCCGCGCACCATCGCCGCAACATGGCAACCCGCGCTGAACGATTTCAAGTCTGCGCGTGAGCCGTATCTGATTTACAAGTAACTACCGCTTCGCCGGAATCGCATCCCAGATTGCCGGGTCTTCTTCGCCCAGCACCCACGAGCACACTCCCTGCAAGCCGCGCTGCGTCGCTAGATCGTAACGATCCATGAAGGCACGCTTGTCGGTTAAGAAGACCCACTCGCGCATGTTGTCGCGCGTGATGTAGAACCACGGCGTATGGTCATCGTCATCCCACTGGAGCTTGCCGTTGTACGTTTCGCGCAGGAAGCTTGCATTCGCCGCAGAGATGTATTCCGCTGTAGGATTCGGCTTCTGCTCCGGCTTGTTCAGTCCCGGGTCGCCCGCGAACCAGTGATAGCCGTACAGCGCGATGCCGAGCGAAAGCTTCTGCTTGGGAACATCCTTGAGCGCGTAGTCCAGGTTCTCCATGGTCCATCGCCATCCATCCACTGGTCCTGGCGCCGTGTAGCGTGAATGCTGATCGTAGGTCATCAGGCAGATCAGGTCCACGGATTGCGCCAGCGCCTTCAGATCGTAACCACCGCGCCATTCCTCAAACATCCATCGCACGTACGGCGTATCTCCGGAATGTCCGGGCGCGTTCGGCACGGTAGCAATCTGCAGCTGAAGGTTTTCGGCGTGCAAGGCGTCGGCCGTTCTCTTCACCAGGGCCGAGAGCCCATCGCGGTCAGTCCAAAGCACGTCTTCAAAATCGAGCTGAATGCCAGCATAGCCGTGCTCTTTGCACTCCCGCACAAACGCGCCGTTCATTACATCCTGTGCCTTCACATCGCTGAAGAGCTCGTGAAGCTGATTCTTGTCAAAGAGCGCGACAATCGGAATCACCTGCACGTGTGCTGCCTTCGCGTCACGAAGTACCTTAGGCTCCGGTTCACCGCTGACCAGCCCGTGGCCATCGACGGAGTACCAGGTGGGCACGAGGATATCGATCTTGTCCTTATGCTGCTCGAACGAGCGCACAGAAGCCGCGTTGTCCTGCATGTAGAACAGCGTCTTTTGGGCCGCGGCGTTCATTATGAACGCACACGAAAACGAACACACCAGAGCTGCCGCGAACGATAGCTTCACTCAAGCCTCACGCACAAAGGATTCTGACACGCATCCATTGTGGCATTGAGCCGGCGCGAAACAAGTTTTGGAGGTGAAGGATGGTCGGGGCGGAGGGATTCGAACCCCCGACCCTCTGCTCCCAAAGCAGATGCGCTACCAGACTGCGCTACGCCCCGACAGATTCATTTTCCCATACTCGAGGACGCAACCGGACGATCCATTCGGGCCGCGCTCAAGCCGTCAACGCCAGCCAGGAGCGCCGCCATGGCGCAGCAACGCGCCGCCGATCCACAACAGCAGGAAGAACGGCACCATGGCCATCGCCATCAGGCCCAGCCCGAGCACCAGCATGAACACCCAGTCCTTCCACGTGTCGCGCCGCCCAACAGCCAGGCTGCGCTCAAGCAGATGATAGTTGCGCCGGTTCGCGCGCCACGCGATGTCAAAGAGATTCCCTGCAAACGGAATCGCGCCGACGCCAACTTCCACGGCAAGGTTCACCACCATGCGTGCGATGGTGACCATCGGCACACCGCGAAAGAACGCGGCGATCACGATGACGCAGCTCGCGAGCCCGGCGAGAAAATCGCCGATGCCCGGAACGAACCCGATGATGCCGTCTAGGCCGAAGCGGATCGACGTGCCCGGCACGCGGAACCAGGTGTCCAGCACGCGCGAAAGCAGGTCAAGGTTCTCGTCGCGAAACGCGCCCCCCGCTGAGCGGAAGCGCGGCTTCAGGCCCCCCGCAGAGACGAGCCCGGGCGGCAGCACCTCACCGTGTCCAACTTTGGTTGTCATAGGTCCCGCGCTCCCTTCGTCTCCTGGGAATTGGATGCTACAATCGACAATGGTACGGCGGCTATAGTTCAGTGGCAGAACGCCGCTCTGTGGCAGCGGATGTCGTGGGTTCGAACCCCACTAGCCGCCCCATCCATTCACTCCGCAGAGCACCTCCCGCAGCCGCTGCGCTCCATTTTCGCACTTCGTCCTTTGCGTCTATTGTGAGATCAGCCTTGCCGCGCGCCGCTAAAGCTCCCGAGCCAATCTCCGCTCCAGCATCCGCTCCGAATCTCTTCGTAGGCACGTCCGGCTGGGCGTATCCCACTTGGAAGCCGGCGTTTTATCCGCCCGGCGTTCCCGCGCGCTCCTTTCTTCGCTTCTACGGGTCGCAACTGAACGCCGTCGAGGTGAACTACACGTTCCGTGCGCTTCCCTCCGCGACGCAACTGGAGAACTGGCTCGCAAGCGTTCCGGAGGGCTTCCGCTTCAGCTTCAAAGCCCCGCAACGCATTACGCACTTCGCACGTCTGCGCGACAGCCAGCCCCTCGTCGAGAGCTTCCTGAACGCGCTTGCTCCCGTGCGTGCCGGCCATTTAGGTCCGCTGCTCTTCCAACTTCCGCCGAACCTGCAGGCGAACCGCGATCTGCTGGCGTGTTTTCTTGAGCTGTCGCCGTTCCGCCACGCGCACGTTCAGCTCGCCTTCGAATTCCGCCACACGAGCTGGTTCACCGACGAAATCTTCGACCTCATGCGGGAGCACAACACAGCGCTCTGCGTCGCGGAGAGCGATGATCTCTCCACGCCTGACGTTCAGACAGCGTCGCATCGGTGCTATCGCCTGCGCCGCTCCGGCGGATACGACGAGCCCGCACTCGACAGCCTCGCCGTGCGCTTCGCCGAGCTTGCACAGCACGGCGAGGTGTACGTGTTTCTCAAGCACGAGGACGAGCCCACCGGCGCACTCAACGCGGCGCACCTTCAACGTCGGGCGGCCGCGCTCGCCGCTGCACAGCGAGGCAGCCGCGGATGAGCTGCTCTTCCGACCGCAACCCCAGGCCGCCCCAGTTTCCACCGTTTCACCCGCGTCGCTGGCTCTCCAACGGGCATCTGCAGACCATCGCGGGCAACTTCCTCCCTCGCGACAATGCACTGCCTGAGCCAGTTGCCGAGCTCGTCGAGGTCTCGCCTGCGCGCGGCTCGCAGATCTCGACGCAGATACTTTGCGAGTGCCACTGGCAGCCCGCGTCCGTTCGTCCTGAACGGCCCACGGTGCTCATCCTGCACGGGCTCGAGGGCTCATCGCAGTCGCAGTACGTCATCGGCAACGCCAACAAGTTCTGGCACGCCGGATGCAACGTCATCCGCATGAACATGCGCAACTGCGGCGGCAGCCAATACGAGACAGCGAAGCTGACGCCGACGCTCTACCACTCCGGGCTTTCGGACGACGTCGGCCGCGTCATGACATTCTTCCTCGAGCGTGAGCGCCTGTGCAGCATCTCGCTCATCGGCTATTCGATGGGCGGCAACCTCGTCCTCAAGTTCGCCGGCGAACTCGGCAGAAATGCCCCACCACAGCTGACCAGCGTGGTCGGCGTCTCGCCAGTCGTTGACCTCGGGCCGTCTGCCGATGCTTTGCACGAGTTCCAGAACCGGCTCTACGAGCGCAAGTTCCTGCGAGCCCTTTTCAAGCGCTTCCGCCACAAGGCCGCGCTGTTTCCGCGTGCCTTCGATCCCCAGATGGCCACCGGCATCGGTTCGCTGCGCGAGTTCGACAACCGCATCACGGCGCTCTACTCCGGCTTTCAATCTGCAGATGACTACTACTTCCGCGCCGCTGCCGCGCGCGTCATCGACCGCATTGCCGTGCCCACACTGCTGATCCACGCCTGCGATGACCCGTTCATCCGCTTCACGCCCGAGACTCGCGCCATCATCGCCGCGAACCCGCACATCACCCTGCTCGAGACCGCGCATGGCGGCCATTGCGCCTTTCTCGCCGCACCCGAGCCCGCCAACGGCAATGACGGTTACTGGGCCGAGCACACCGCGCTCCGCTTCGTCCTTTCGCATGCACGGGGAACCCCGGACGGTGCTCCCGTGCAATCGCTCGCAACAAACCCTGTATCCTGAACCCAAATGCATGCAGAGTGGACCGCAGAGTGCGCCGCAGACGCCCCATTGCTCGTTGTGCCATGGACCGATGACGGCTCGCAGCCGGGAGCACACTTCGTAAACCTGCGCACTGAGCCCTACTCGATCGCAGATATCCCCGAAGCCGAGCGTTACCCTGATCTCGCCCGTGCACTTCGTGCCCTGAATGCGAACCGCTCGCCTTTCCTCACCGCCAAGTGCGACGCCTGGCCGCTCTCCTCACGCGAAGCTGCCGACGAGTTGGAGACCATGCGAAAGGAACTCATGGTCTACGAGGAGGAGGCGGGGTTCGCCTTCACCAGCTACATCGATCTGCTGTGGCGCGAGCGCGCGGTGTTCGCCTCTGCACACCAGCAGCAGGACCGCCTCGACCGGATCACACGGCGCGCCACCAAGCTGCCGCACAACGAGGCCATCCTGCAGTGCGTCCTGCGACCCGCCGTCGTCGACCTCGGCGCTCCGCTCGAGGGCTTCGCGACGACCCTCTACGTCACGGCACTTGGGCCCGATGCAGAAACCGTTCAGCGTCGCTGGGCGAGCGCGCTCGAGGACATCGTCGACCTGCTGCGCAGCCGCGAGTTCGAGATCAATCGCACCTCCGCTACAATCGACCTGTAGCTCCCACGCGTCTCACGCCGAGCTCTGCGGGCGAGTAGCTCAATTGGATAGAGCACGGACCTTCTAAGTCCGGGGTTGCAGGTTCGATCCCTGCCTCGCCTACCACCTTCGAGAAACGGTTCTACGCCTTCGCGAACCTTACCTCAAACGATGTCCCATGATCCTTCGCGCCCCGCCGCGTAGAGACCTGAATCTTCCCACCATTCTTTTCGACAATCGTCTGCGTGATCCATAGTCCCAAGCCGGTTCCCGTTCCCTGCTTCGTCGTAAAGAATGGCTCGAAGATCTTCTCCAGGACATCTTCCTTAATACCCGGACCGGTATCTGAGACTGAGAGAACGGCCCGATCGCCCTGCGCGAACACGCGAAGATCCATCTTGCCTTCGGATTCCATTGCCTCAAGAGCATTAATCAATAAATTGGAGATGACCTGGCGTATCTCCCCCTTGATTCCATTGATGCATACGTTCTCATCGAGTCGCAGCTCAATCGCAATCTTCTTGTCCGCGAACCGGCCCTTGTAAAGCTGGAGCGCGTCCGAGACGCTGTGAGCAAGATTCAGTGTCGTTGGCGTTCGGAGGTCGCGATAGAAGCCCAGCGTCTGCCTCGTGATATGCGCGATGCGCGTGACCTCCGTGACAGCCGCCGTCGCCAGCTCGCGAATGGATTCGGTCGCTTCCGTCGAGTGCTCGAGAAGGTACAGCAAGTTCGTAAGAGCCTCGAGCGGATTGTTGATCTCGTGTGCGATCGCGCCGGTCATCCGTCCTGCAGTCGCAAGCTTTTCCGATTGCACGAGTGCAGAGCGCGTGAGCTGTTCGGAAGCAAACAGAATGCAGTTCTGGAGCGCCAGGGCCCCCCTGTTGGCGAGGTCTTCCGCAACAATCAAGTCCGCCTCGGTGTACTCGCGATCTTCATCCAATTGGAAGGCGATCGCGCCGATCGACCTCTTGTGATCGGAAAGCGGTGCCACCAGCAAACGACTATTAACCATGCGCATGGTGTTGCTGGCAGACTGCGCCTCCATCGCAGCAAGCAGCTCCTGGTCGTCCCCTCGAGCTACCGGGAAGAACAACGCCGGACGTTCCGCAGATTTATCCAGGAAAATGCGACATCGATTCGCAAATCGCGGGATGATCGCCGCGCAGATATTCTCTGCCGTATCTGAAATCGAGAGCGATTCGCTTATCTTCGGTCCAATCCGTGAAAGGAAACGCAGTCCTTCTTCAGCTTCAGCCGTGCGCAGCATCCGGCGAATCAGCGTGACAAGCTCCGACGGATACACCGGCTGAGCAAGATACGCATCCGCTCCTCCGGAAAGTCCCGAGACCCGCAGATCGGGATCGCTGAAACTGGCGGATACCTGCAGCACCTGAAGATACGGCGATCTCGCTTTCATGCGCCGCGACAGCTCGTAGCCGCTCATGTCGGGCAGCCTGACGTCGACGACAGCGAGCGCTGGATCTTTCTCCATCAGCTCGAGTGCTTCGTGTCCCGTCCCGGCCTCCAGCACCGCGAAGCCTTCCGTCTCGAGAATCCGACGCATCGCGTACCGTTGCTCAACAGTGTCATCAACGTAGAGGATCGGCCTGGTCTTGTGATTGATCAACGCGCCTCCCTCGACTCGTGAAGGTCGCTCATGCCGACGTTCAGCAAAACGCGCTCCAAAGCCACCCGTTGATCTTCCGCATCCCCTCGATCTTTATTGATGTAAACCAGCGAGCGCCGCTGGATGTAGGCCTCTTCCTCGGGCGTGAGCACCTTCGAGCTGACGAGCACAATCGGCAGATCAGCCGTTTGCTCGTTCTCGCGCAACTCCTCCGCGAACGCCAGGCCGTTCTCCTCGGGCATGACGATGTCGAGGAAGATAATCTGCGGACGATGCGCAGCCAGCCAACGGCGCGCCTCCACAAGAGAAGATGCTTCCAGCAGCTTCGCGCTGGTCAGCGTAACCAGCGTGCGGCGAAGAATGTACCGCGACACCTCGTCGTCGTCGATGATGAGAACCGTCGCCTGATCCTGGCTTGGCTCGGTTGCCGTCGCGGCTGCTTTGACGGCCGTAGGAATCTCAACATAAAACGTGGAACCTTCGCCTACTGTGGACTCAAGCCACGTCCTGCCGCCGAGCAGGCCAGCCAGTTGGCGCGAGAGCGGCAGGCCAAGTCCGCTTCCCTTGTGCCGAGGCCTCTGATCCGATTCAACCTGGCCCCACTCCTGCCACACCAGCTCTCTATTTTCCTCAGCGATTCCGATTCCCGTGTCCCTCACCGAGAAACAAACGCCACCATCAGGCGTGAGGCTTGCCTTCACCTCAACCGTGCCGCGCTCGGTAAACTTCAGGGCGTTCGAGATGAAGTTGCGCAGTATCTGCGCCAGCTTGCCTTCATCCGTATAAAGCCGTGCCGCAACGACAGGGCTGTCTTCGATGACAAGCTGAACATTATCGTTCGTTACCAGCGGACGAAACATACCGCGCAACGCTGCAAAGAACTCCGCGATCGTGAACTCCGAGGGACGCGCCGTCACCTTCCCTGCCTCGATCTTTGCCAGATCGAGAAGGTCGTTGACCATCTCCGTCAGGTTCTGAGCAGACCTCTGAATGAACAGCACCTGCTTCTCTTGCTCGCTGGTCAGCTCTCCATCGATCCGGCGTATCAGCAGCCCGGCGAGAGAAACAATCGAGTTCAGCGGCGTGCGCAGCTCATGCGTAACACCCGAGATAAATCGCGACTTCATCTCAGAGGCCTGTTGCAATTCCTGCGCGCGGTCATCGAGCTCCGCGTAAAGCACCATGACCCCGCGATTCGTATCCTTGAGCTCCTGATTAAGCTGAGTAAGTTCGCTTTCTCGCTCTCGCAGCTCGTTCAGCAGGCGAAGCATCTCACGGTTCTGCGCATGCACAGCGGAGCTCGGATTCTGTGGCCCAATGGGAGCGAGAGCGTCCGCGATCTCTTTCTGAGTCGGAACCGCGCGGCCGTTGAGAAGATACTTCCGCAACACCACCGTCGTTCCGGTCTTCGAGCTCTCGATCTTCAGATCGTCCATCAGGCGCCGTGACCCGGCGATACCCACGCCCATTCCCGACGCCGAGACAAAGGTGCCGTCCCAAATCTCATCCAGCTTCGCGATCCCCTTGCCTTGGTCCTTCACCACAATCCGCAGCGACGGACGTTCCTCACGGTCCAGGTAGAATTCGACGCTTCCCTTCACCGCATACTCATAAGCGTTGCGGGCAATCTCAGACACCGCCGTGGCAATCCGCGTCTGATCCTGATTCTCGAATCCGAGAGTCTCGGCGATCTGTTTTGCGCGCTGTCGTGCGAGAAGGAAATCCGTCTCCGCAGAGAGCGTCACGGAAAGCAATCGGGTTGAGCTGGTCTTAGGCAAGGCGATTCACCAGAAGCGTTGCGTCATCGCGCCCCCGAACCTGTTCCGAAAACAGGAAGGGGACAATGACGTT
>DASYBN010000143.1:0-1808 GCA_036500785.1 Acidobacteriaceae bacterium | reverse complement strand
GAAGTTGCCCCAGCGCGCCTGGTCGGCGGGGATGGGGTTGTTCTTCGCCCAGTTGCCGCACGCGTACTGGTAGAAGTCCGTGCAGGGATCCGCGGTGCTGTCCATCGAGCTGAGGTCGAGCATCTTCTGCGCCTTAGGCTCTGCCGGTGCGGCAGTGGAGCCGGTGTCGGCCAAGGCATCGAGCGCGCGCAGCGGGGTGGGGGGAAAGCTGCTTTGAGCACAGGCGATACCTGTGCCCATCAGGACAATAGCGGCAAAACGGAATGGCTGCATGGCGCTCCTTGAGGTGGAAAATGTGCGGAAGCGCAGGCTGCAACCTGCGTCTGTGGCCTCGTCCAGGCCGCGAAGATGCGACCGGCGCATAGCTCTTGTCAGTTTTCTTCGACTCACGAAGCTAACACAATCCTTGGCCACGAATGTCAGGAGCCTTTCATCGAAGAAAAGCCCGTACCTGGCAGCTCATGGCTGTGATTTCGCCCCCGGAAGGCCTGCCGGCATGGCCGCGCTCGCCGATGGAACGAAGCAGTCCAAAATAATCCAAATTATTCTTGACACGTTTAAGATATATCTTGATACTACGTTCATGAGACACCCATTGGAACACCTCAAAGAGCACTTCAGAGAATCCCACGGATGCGACCGCGCCCGTGAGGAACGTCATTTCCGGGGACGCGGCCCCTTTGCAGGCCCCTTCGGCGAGGGAGAACGGCCCTTCTGGCGCGGACGCGGACCGGGACGGATCTTTGCCTCGGCCGACCTCCGCTTCCTCATCCTTGACCTCATTGCCGAGAAACCTCGCCACGGCTACGAGCTGATCAAAGCCATCGAAGAGAAGTTCGGCGGCGCCTATTCGCCCAGCCCGGGCGTCATCTACCCCATGCTGACACTGCTGGAAGAGACCGGCATGGCCACGGTGACGAGCGAGGGCACGCGCAAGCTCTACTCGATTACCGAAGAAGGCAAGAAGGAGCTGGAGCAGAACCGCAGCGCGGTGGAGGAGATCCTGGAGCGCATGGCGGCGGTGGGCAGCGCTGCCCGTCCCACGGAGCGTGATCCGCAGATCATGCGCGCCATCCAGAACTTCCGCATGGCGCTGAGCCTGCGCGCCGGCAACCTGACCGCTGAACAACGCAGCCGCATCGTCGAGGTGATCGACAACGCGGCCCGCGAAATCGAAAAGGCGTGATCGTGCCTCACCACTACCGGATCACCGTGGACGCACTGGATCCAACACCAGGCGAAGAAGGTTTGCAATCGCTCTCCTTCTTCGCCTCCACCCATACCGACATCTTTGCCGCCATCGGTACGCTGCGCGAGCGCCTGGAATGCACCGCGTGTCGCGCGACCCGGCTTGCCATCGGATTGAGCCTGCTCAGCGAAGTCATGCAGGAGCGGCACACGCTGCTTACGCCGCTGCGCGAGCCGATGCGCGAGGTGGTGAAATCGTTGAACGAGATCGCGTCAGAAGCAAGCGCCTGAGACGCGGCGGCGAAGCGGGACTGTGTGCTTAAGTCCGGTTATTTCACCAGCGAATCTGACCCTGGGAGCGCCGGTTGACAAATTCTTTCTACGAGGACTAGTGTGCCAGCCGTAATGACTGCGCGCTCTATCTCTCCCCAGTTCATCCATCCCAGCTAGGTCAGCGCACCGGGACATTTCAAACAGCGTTTCATTCATCATCGGAGCACCTAGTCATTCGACTGGAGGTAGTTCATGTTCGCTCGCAATGTTTCGTTACGCCTGAAGCCAGGCAAGCTCAATGAATTCACCCGTACCTTCGATAAAGAAGTTCTTTCCATTCTGCGGAA
>DASYBN010000142.1:0-4789 GCA_036500785.1 Acidobacteriaceae bacterium | reverse complement strand
TTCTCTGCTGAAGCGGGTGGGCGTCCGCCGCAGATCTATCTGACCGATACCTCGCACTCGAACGCGTCGCTCGCCCTCGGCGAATCTCGCTATCCGGCGCTGTCACCGGATGGGGCTTGGATGGCCTATAGCCACCTGGATCACGGCGTGTGGAACTTATGGCTGCGCGATCAGCAAACCGGCGCGAGTCGGCGCATTGCCGATGGGCCCTGCAACCAGATGCAGCCGGCGTAGGAGAACGCCTCCAGAACGCTGCACTACCCAACCGACTGCGGCCGCAGCCTGTGGTTCACCGCGGTGGCGCGCCGCCGCGTGATTCCCTGACCGAAGTCACCCGTTATCCAATCTTGCCGTTCGAAGGAACAACAGGCGCACCGGCGGTGTCTGCAGCATCATGCAGGCCTTACCACGCTGCGCGTAAAATGGCCCCGAGACGCCCATGACCCTGCTCGATGCTCCTGCCTATAACGCCGCCCGCGCCCGCAAACGGCGCAGGATCATCATCGCCTCGCTCATCGGCGTGGTCATCATCGCCATCTTGGTCTGGACATTCTGGAACTGGCCGGCCGAGCACCGCGTCAACCGCTTCTTCACTGCCCTCGAGCAGCAGCAGTTCGAAAAGGCCTACGGTATCTGGAACAACGATGACCACTGGCAGCAGCATCCCGACAGGTACAAGACCTACCCCTACAGCAAGTTTCTCGACGACTGGAGTCTGAACGGGGAGTACGGCAAGATCACCAGTTACAAGATTCTCTACGCCACATCTAGCCTCGGCAACAGCACTCTGATGGCGGTCAGCGTCAATGGCCGGAAATCGCTCCTTACCCTCGGCGTCTCGCACGGCACAATCGGCTTCACACCCTTCTCACTCACTCCGCAAAAAGGCCAGTTCGGCCTCACCTACTGGCAGGTCAGCTACCAATAACCATCAGGTGTCATCGTGAGCGCAGCGAAGAGCCAGTCTTGAGCTAGTCGAAGGGACCTGCAGCCTGCGCCTGGCACCAATCTCAAACTTGTCATCCCGACCGGAGAGAAGCCCAGTGGAGGGATCTGCTTTTCCGTGTTTACCACATCTCTTCGAGATGCGGAGCCGCCGGTCGCGGCGCCAATACTCTCGACGTGAGCGACCAGAGGGAGCGAACCCTACAAAATGCGCCGTAGGCGCGTCCGCCTGGACGGCCAGTCCCTAATTCCCAGCCAGCGCCTTTTCCAGGCTCGCCGCATCCTCCACATTCATGCATCTCTGCGCGCGATCCATCTGCCGCAGCAGGCCGCTCAGCACTTTGCCCGGCCCCACTTCGACAAAGGTGCTCGCGCCCGCATCCATCATGCAGCGGACCGACTCCACCCACCGCACCGGCGACGTCACCTGCTCGATCAGCAGATCGCGCTCGCGCCCGCCCCGTTTCGTCACATTCGCAGTGACGTTTGAAACGATACGGAAGCGCGGATCATGCATCTCGATCTGTTTCAACACCTCCGCCAGCCGCTCCTGCGCCGGCTGCATCAGCGCACAATGGAAGGGGGCCGATACCTGCAGCGCCACCACCTTCTTCGCGCCCTTTTCCCTCGCCAGTTCGCTCGCCCGCGCCACTCCCGCGGCGCCCCCGGAGATCACAATCTGCTCCGGCGCATTCAGGTTCGCGGGTGATACTATCTCTTTCGTTTCCGTGGCCGCCGCTTCGCACGCACCGCGCACCGCGTCCGCATCCAGCCCGAGCACCGCCGCCATTGCGCCCTGGCCCTCGGGCACGGCCTCCTGCATGAACTGCCCGCGCGACCGCAGCGCCCGGATCGCATCCGCGAAGCTCATCACACCCGCCGCTGCACACGCTGCGTATTCGCCGAGCGAATGCCCGGCCGCAATCTGCGGTTCAACCCCGCGCGACGCCAGCACACGGTAGGCCGCCATCGACACGGCAAAAATCGCCGGCTGCGTAAACTCCGTCTGCTTCAGTTGTTCGGCCGGCCCTTCAAAGCACAGCTTCGCAAGCGAGTAGCCCAACGCCGCATCAGCCTCGGCGAATGTCTCGCGCGCCACCGTGAACTTCTCCGCAAGATCGCGGCCCATGCCTACCGCCTGCGAACCCTGCCCGGGAAAAAGAAATGCAATCTTCTGGTCGCTCATAGTTGGTCGCTCATAGTTCGTCACTCACAACAAAGCGCAATTCTCGCACGGCGGGGGCAAAGAGGTCGCCGCGCAGAATGTTCCCGAGCAAATAAATATTAAACCAACTGGTTGACATTCCCGAATTGCTCGGCGCATATTAAACCATATGGTTGAACAAAGACAGCAGCGCAGATCGGCAGACCGGCTCGACGCCGTCTTTCATGCGCTCTCCGATCCAACACGTCGCCAGATGCTGCGCACCCTCGCGAATGGCGAGCATACGGTCGGCGAACTCGCCGCGCCGTTCCGGATGTCGCTCGCCGGAGCCGCCAAGCATGTCAAGACGCTCGAGCGCAGCGGCCTCATCCGGCGCACAATCCACGGCCGCACCCACGTCTGCCGCCTTGAGCCCGCGGCACTCGCCAGCGCGAACGCATGGTTCCGCTACTACGCGCGCTTCTGGGAGCAGAGCCTGGATGCTCTCGAAGCAGCGCTGCGCGAGGACGACGCTCGCGCCAAATCTCCTCGCAGGACCAAAGCGCCTCGCATGAAAGGATCGAATCTATGAAGACCACAGACACCATGGCGAAGACCACAGAGACCATGGCCGGCAGGACGGTAAAGGTCACGCGCACCTTCGCCGCCAGCCCGGAGCGCATCTTTGACGCATGGCTGAATCCGGAGATCGCTCGCCGCTTCCTCTTCGCCACGCCCACCGGCCAGATGGTGCGTGTGGATATCGACGCGCGCGTCGGCGGCAAGTTCCTCATCGTGCGTCGCACCGACGGCGACGATGTGGAACACGTCGGAGAGTATCTCGCAATCGAGCGGCCGCAGCGCCTGGTCTTCACCTTCGCTGTCCCCAAATATTCCGCGATCTGCACCCAGGTCAGCATCGACATCGTGCCCGAAGGCAGCGGCTCCAAACTCACCCTCACGCACGAAGGCGTCCTTCCCGAGTGGGCAGATCGCACACAGGAAGGCTGGGAGATGATCCTCGGCTCACTCGAGCGAATCAGTGACAGGTATGAACCCGAGTACGCCCGCCGCTTCGGTGACTGAGGGTCAGCGCCGCTCTCACCTCATCAGGAGAAAGAGCCGAGGTGTGACGAGGGCTATCACTTCCAGAGCTACGAAACCGTAGGCGCGCTGAACTCACGCTCGATCCGGTCGGTCACGCCGGAGCTAGCGAATTCCGCCGCCACCCGGATGCTATTCAGGATCGCGCGATCGTCGGCCGAGCCGTGCGTGATGATGCATGGCCCGCGCACGCCCAAGAGCGGTGCGCCACCGTACTCCGACTGGTCGAAGCGCTTCTTGAATTCCTTGAAGCCCCGCCGCGCCAGCAATGCCCCTGCACGTCCGCTCACCGTCGACATCAGCGACTCACGCAGCATCTCGCGCACCATGCGCCCCAGCCCCTCGGAGGTCTTCAGCGCCACATTGCCCACAAAACCATCGCACACGATCACGTCCGCGTGGCCGTTATAAAGATCGCGACCCTCGACGTTCCCGATAAACCGGATCGGCAACTGCTTCAGCACCTGCAACGCCTCGCGCGTCAGCTCGTTGCCCTTGGTCTCCTCTTCGCCAATCGAGAGCAGCCCAACCCGCGGCCTTTCAATCAACAACACGGAGCGTGCGTACATCTCGCCCATAATGGCGAACTGTGCCAGGTTCTGCACCTTGCAGTCGACGTTCGCCCCCACATCCAGCAGCACGCACGGCGACCCGGTCGTCGTCGGCAGCGGCATCGCCAGTGCCGGACGATCTACGCCCGGCAGCGCGCCCAGCACCATCTTGGCGGAGGCCATCGCGGCGCCGGTATTGCCCGCGGTCACAAATCCGGCAGACCGCCGCTCTTTCACCATCTTCAGGCCCAGCCGCATGGTGCTGTTGCGCTTCTCCCGGACCGCTTTCGCGGCCTTGTCGTCCATCGTGATCCACTCGTCCGTATGGACGACCTCGATGGGCACACGGCGGCCCAGCACGCCGAGGCCGGCGCTTAGCTTGTCCTTTGGACCAAACAGGTGAACGCGTACGGGAAAGGCACGGCAGGCGAGAATGGCTCCGCGAATCTCCGGCTCGGGCGCGTGGTCCGACCCCATGGCATCTAAAGCGATGTCCGTCAGCGGGGGCACCAGCCGCGTCCTAAGCTTCCTTCGCCTCGAGCACTTCGCGGCCTTTGTATTGGCCGCACTTGGCGCAGGCGCGGTGGGGCAGCTTGCGCTCGTGACAGTTCGGGCACTCGGAGAGGCCGGTGGCGGTCAGCGCATCGTGCGCGCGACGCTTGGAGGTGCGCGCCTTGGAGTGGCGCCGCTTCGGATTCGGCATGGCAGATTCCTTTCGATCCGGCCGTCAACAGGCCCGCGGGTTCCATCATCAGGTCGCGGCGCCAGTCTCCAGGCCTCGTACTCCTAAGACTTGATCTTGCTGCGCAGGTCTGACAGGGCACTCCAGCGCGTGTCGACCTCGGTCGATTCGCAGGAACATTGCTCTGTATTCAGGTTCCGGCCACAGCCTGGGCAAAGCCCCTTGCAGTCCGCGCGACAAAGGGTCTTCTCCGGCAGGGATAACAACACCTGCTCGCGCAAGACGTCTTCCAGCACTAGACCGTCTCCGTTATAGTATCCGATCTCGGTCTCGGAGGTCGAGATGGCATGCTCCGCCCCATTG
>DASYBN010000141.1:0-6864 GCA_036500785.1 Acidobacteriaceae bacterium | reverse complement strand
TGGATGAAGTTGCTGGCATCCAGCAGCGAATCATGCGTTCCCGTGTCGAGCCACGCCATGCCGCGTCCCAACACCTCGGTGCGCAGCTGGCCGCGCTCGAGATACCAGAGGTTCACATCGGTGATCTCCAGCTCGCCGCGTAGCGAAGGCTTCAGGTTCTCGGCGATCCCAATCACCTGGTTATCGTAGAAATAGATTCCCGTTACCGCATAGCGCGACTTCGGCTTCGCTGGCTTCTCTTCAAGCGATATCGCCCGGCGCTCGGCGTCGAACTCGACGACGCCATAGCGCTCCGGATCGTGCACCGGGTACGCGAACACGGTCGCACCTGTCGTTTGTGCGGCAGCGCTGCGCAGAGCGTTGGCGAACTCATGGCCGTAAAAAAGATTGTCGCCGAGCACAAGGCAGCATCCGTCGTCGCCGATGAACTCGCGGCCAATCAGAAATGCCTGCGCCAACCCGTCCGGCGAAGGCTGCACGGCGTACTCGAAGCGGACACCCCACTGCTCGCCCGTTCCGAGCAGCGCCCCGAACCGCGGGGTATCCTGCGGCGTCGAGATCACCAGGATGTCGCGAATTCCAGCCAGCATCAGCGCCGAAAGCGGATAGTAGATCATCGGCTTGTCGTACACCGGCAGCAGCTGCTTGCTGATGGTCTGGGTCACCGGATATAGCCGCGTGCCCGAGCCGCCGGCGAGTATGATGCCCTTCATCGACGAGCCTCCGCGGTGGCAGCTGCGGAGCCGCGGTCAGCGTAGTTCTGCTCCATCCAGTGCTGATACGCTCCGCTGGTCACGTCGCTCACCCAGGCCTCGTTGGCCAGATACCACTCCACAGTCTGACGCAGGCCCGTCTCGAACGTCTCCGCCGGGGTCCATCCGAGCTCGCCCGAGATCTTGCGCGCGTCGATGGCATATCGCCGGTCATGTCCGGGCCTGTCCTCGACGAATTTAATCTGCTCGGCATGCGGGCGCGCGGCGGGCTTCAACTCGTCCAGCAGAGCGCAGATCGTCCGCACCACATCAAGGTTTGCGCGCTGATTGTTTCCGCCGATGTTGTATGTTTCGCCGACGCGGCCTCTGTGCAGCACGGTGCGAATCGCCGTGCAGTGATCGACAACATAGAGCCAGTCGCGCACCTGCTGACCATCGCCGTACACCGGCAGCGGCTTGCCCGCGAGTGCGTTCAGGATCGTCAACGGAATCAGCTTCTCCGGAAACTGAAATGGACCGTAGTTGTTCGAGCAGTTTGTGATCAGCGTCGGCAGCTTGTAGGTGTGGTGCCAGGCGCGCACCAGCATGTCGCTTGACGCCTTCGAGGCCGCATAAGGAGAGTTCGGCGCATACGCCGTCGTCTCGCTGAATGGTGGATCATGCGGCTCGAGCGTGCCGTACACTTCATCGGTCGAAACATGCAGAAACCGGAAGCGGTCGCGCTGCTCCGCCGGCAGGGTGTCGTGAAACGCGCGCGCCGCCTTGAGGAGCTGGAAGGTCCCATCGATGTTTGTCTTCAAGAAGGCATCCGGCCCGAGGATGGAGCGATCGACATGGCTCTCCGCCGCGAAGTGCACCACGGCGCGAGGTCTGTGCTCCGCAAAGATCTTTTCGAGCAACTCGCTGTTACAGATATCGCCGTGTACGAACTTGTAGCGCGCGGCGTCAGGACTCCCAGCCACCGACGCGAGGTTCTCCGGATTGCCCGCATAAGTCAGCGCATCCAGGTTCACCACGGCCGCGCTCTCGTTCGCCAGCCAATTCAGGACGAAGTTCGACCCGATGAACCCGCAGCCTCCGGTCACCAAAACACAACGATCAGTTTGCAAGCGCTCGCAGCCCTCTCCTACCCGCAATTGTCAGCCTCGTCAGTCTTAGCCTTCTATAAGCGCCAATGAAGTGCGCTCGTTCCCCATCTTAAATCCCATTCCCAACGCGAGCGCGACGACGGCCCAGGGGTAGATCAGGTTGAGGTGCGTGCCCAGCATCATCGCCACAGGATGAACGGCGGCCATGGCGATCACGCGCGGCTCCGTCCCGATACGTCGCAGCAAGTACGCCGGCTTGGTCAAAACCCAGACGAGATAGATCGCCAGCGGGAAGCCCAGGTCGGCGATATAGTCGATCAGGCCGAGCCCCGGCGCATCCATTGACATCAGCGAGAACGAGCTTCCTTGCCTGTACTCGGGATCGTCCCGTACAAGCGGATAGTTTCCCCAGCCGATACCTGCCAGCGGGTGGGCCGCGATCATGCGTGGCGCCAGCACGGCACCTGCGACGCGGCCCATAACGAAGTTAGGGTCGTCAGACTTCAGGTTGCTCACCTGCTGGTACTTCGCGCTTGCCTCGCGGTATACCTCAATCTGGCTGGGGAGATCCAGAAATACGGCTGCCGTTACAAACAGCGCAACCATGGTGGCTATCAACGACACGCGCTTCCATCCCCTCAAATTCAAAACGAGGTACAGCAATACCATCAGCGCGAGGACAAAAAATCCGGCCTTCGATTGCGATCCCAGCAGACACAGAAAGAACAGTGTCATACCGCAGAGGTACTGCCGCCGGCTCAGCCACCCTCTACGGTAGATCGCATACGTGACGACCAATACGCTGACCAGATAAGTGCCGTAGGGTCCGCCCTCGTTGTCGAATCCGCGCATCCTGTGGCTGTCGCCATACGCCCCAAGGTCGAGTTGCAACGCATAGCTCAGCGGAAGACCGAGGATCGAGTACAGTCCTCCAACGACTGCTGTCCAGAAGTACACCTTCGCGCCGAAACGACAGAGCCTCTGGTCTTCCCGGCAGCAACTGGCCAGATACAACATGTACAACACATCGAGCACCAGCTCGGCCATCCGCGAGATCGTCACCAGCAAAGGCCGCTTGAGCATCGTCTCGTTCGCTACGGTGAAGTCCTGACGCAAAGCGACAAATGCCAGCGCAAAGGCCATCGCAAGGAAGATCATGTAGCTTCGGCTGATGCTGTAGAACGGGCGGAACAGCTTGAACTGGAAGCCGTTCCTGGCGAACGCCCATACCAGGACAGGAAGATCGAACGCAAGAATCAGCTCGAGATATTGGATCTCCCCTATCTTCAGGAGCGTCGTTACCGAAAGCGTGCAGACGAAGAACATCACCACATAGGCATGTCTGCGGAGAAAGTCCGAGCTGGGAGCATGCTGCTGCATCGGGGACTTACCGGCCGACGGTTGAAGCGCCGGCACTGCCTGCCAGAAATGTCCGTATTCTGCTGCGAAGCTTGATCCTCTGAAGTTCCACTATCAGGGCACCTGCCAGCGCTCCCAGTAGCAATCCTCCCAACGCGAACAGCTTCCGCGGTGGCCAGGACTTCTCATCCGGCAGCACCGCGCGATCTACAAGTTCCACCGGCGGCGAGTACGCCTCATCCACCTTCGCGTTCTCATACTGCTTGGACAAGATTTCAAACAGCGCCTCGTGAAACTTCACGTCGCGCTCGCGCCGGGCGACCTCCATTGCCAACGCCGGAAGCTTCGCCGCGTTCGCCGCCGCCGCCGTTCCTCCCGTCTGAGCCTGCAGCCGTGCGATCTGAGTCTCCAGGCTCGCAATCTGCGACTGCAGCGTAACAACCTGCGGGTTCTCACTCGTTCGTCCGGTCTCCAGCCCTGCCAGCAGTTCCTCGCGCGTCGCCAGTTGTTGCTTCAGATCTGCGATGGCGCTGACGCCCAGCCGCACCTGCGTCTCGGGCTGCACCATGCCCGTCTGCTGCTCCGCCGCCCTCAACGCATCCTCAGCCTGCGCCAGCTGGTTCTTCTCGTCTTCGAGCGGCGCCTCAAAGTAACGGAGCTGGTGCTCGGCCTCTGAGAGCGTGATCGCGTCATTCAACCGATAGAGCGCCGCCGGAAACTCATTCGCAATCCGCAGCGCCGTGTCCGGCTCTTTCGCCCGCACCCGCACCGTTACAAACTGGTTCTTATCGACCTCAATCTTCACCATTCCGCGCAGCGCGCGCCGCAGTGCGGAAGGCCGAGTCGTGTGGAAGTAGTCCGCCAGATGCTGGTGAGCGATCACGTCGTCGGTAACCGTGCGGCTGTTGACCTCACCCAGGTACTGATCGCCCGCATTGCGCGTAGGAATAAGCAGCGACAGCCCCGTCTGTTTCGGGGTGGGCGGCATCAGCTCCACCTCCGCGTCATATTTCGGAGTGATCAACCATGACATGCCGTACACCAGCAGCATCCCGGCCAATGCACATCGCAGGATGAAGTACCGTCGCGTCCAGAGCGAGAGGATCATGCGGCTAAGATTGACCTCCCGGTACTCGGAGTCGTCTCCACGCAGCGCATTGTCGTCTGTCACTGATCCGTCTTTGGCTATCACGTCGTGCATCTCTCGTGTACCGGTTTACTCCTTCGCGAGCACGGCGATGGCCGCGGCGCTCAGCGCCAGATTGCCCGCGATCTGTGCGATGTTCAGCGTTTTCTGCAACCCATTCCTCGCCTGCAGAATCGGCGGCACAACGATCGTATCGCCCGGATAGATTTCTGCCTTCTTCACATCCGCATACTGTTGGCTCACGACGGATCCATCCGCCCGCAGGACGAACATACGCTTGTGGTCGGCCTGGCGGTCCGGGCCGCCGGCCTGATGGAGGTAGTCGCGCACGCGCTTGCCCGGCGAGTAGATGAATGCATTCGCGCTGTACACCTGACCTTCCACCGTAACGTTTGAGGGAACGCGCGGCACAACAAAGCGGTCGCCATCCTCGAGTGCGATGTCCGGCACGGCGTCGATCCCCTGGCTGTCCGGTTTGAGGTCGAGCACAATGCGGCCCTGCGCGCGGATGCGCCGCAGCCTCGCCACCGCCGCGCGGGTTGCGGCCTGTGAGGCAAGCGCAGCAGCCTGGTCCGCCGCGTTGAGCGTCTGGTTCGCCACGTTCGTCACTGTGAGCTGCGCTTCGAGCTCGTCGGCATACTCGCTGAGCCGTTGCTGCTCCAGGCGGCGCGTGGACTCGCGCGTAAACTCCGAGGCGTACAGATACGCGTCGGGCGTGAATCCGCCGGCGCGGCGCAGCAGTCCGCGCAGGGTCTCTCCCGGCTGGATGCTGTACACGCCCGCGCCAGGAATCTCGCCCTCGAGCCGCACATAGCGTGTCTGCTGCTGGCTCGGGACGCGAATGTCGGCCTTCGAGAAGATCGTCACCACGTCGCCGGGGAGGAGATCCATGTCCTGCGACCCATCGCCATCGAGCACAAGCTTGCCGAGGTTAAAGGGGAGCAGCGATGTGGTCAGGGTCTTCGTGTCCTGGCGCTCGATTACGGCATAGCCCCAGTCGATGTCCGGCGCGCTCAACACCACGTCGTTCTTTGCCGGGAATCTGTTGGAGCCGGCGGTCAGCGCGCTCGCCGCCGCGTTTCCTCCACCCGAAGATCCCGATACTCCGTCCTGCTGCCCGGGCTGATTGCCCATCCGCAGCGAGCCCTCTGTCTGCGGCTGCGTCGTTGCGTCCGGATTCGGCACCGGAAGGCCCTGCTGATCGTACGTCTGCTGCTGCTGGTTCGTATCGGGCTGGTTCGCGTACGGCTGGTTTGCGTAGGGCTGATTGGCGTATCCCTGAGTGCCTTGTGTGCCCTGCGCGTTCGACGTCTGCTGTTGCTGGCCGCGCATCTGCATCTGCGTCTGCGGATAGTTTTGCTGCAGTTGCTCGGCTCGGCGCTGCGCTGCGCGGGCGGCGCGATCCACCTCCGGCTCCTCGCTCTGCTCGAGTACAAACTGTCCCAGCTGGTTCCGCTTCCGCCAGTAGTCGCGCGTCACGAGGGACTCGCGATTCGGAATCAGATCGCTCACTTTCATCCCCGGATGCCAGGCATAGCGGCCGGGATTCGCCACATTGCCCCGCAGCGTCACCGCATTGCGAAAGCGGTCCACGATCGCGCGCACGGAGAGGATGTCGCCGCCCTGCATCATCTCCGTCTTGCTCTCGTCGAGGCTGACGCTCTCGACGTTACGGTTCTCGTGGTCGTACACGCGCTCCAGCAGAACGTTCGCTCCGCTGGCCAGCGCGCTCTCGCCACCCGCAAACTCGAGCGCGTGCGCGACGCTGGTCTCCCCCTTCAGCTCGTAGATGGCGGGATGATTGACGCTGCCGAGCACCGCAACCTGCGGCCCTGCAAACGGGATGAAGATTACGTCGCCGGTCGCGAGCGGAATATCGTGCGACTTGTCGCCGTGCAGCAGCAGGTCGTAGAGATCGAAATGGTCGATCGTCTGGCCGTTGCGCTTGACCTGGATGTCACGGACGGAGCCCGTCGGCAGCGGACCGCCGGAGGCAAACAGCGCATTCAGCAGGGTGCTGAGCGAGCTCACGGAAAAGCTGCCCGGCCGCCGCGCCTGTCCCACCACAAACACCTGGATGGTGCGTAGCGAGCCCATCGACGCGCTCACCGTGAAGTTGCGATAGATGCGTCCCAGTTGCCGGTTCAGAAATCCTGGCAGATCGCCGTAGGTCAGACCAGCAACGTGCACGCGGCCGAGCTCGGGAAGCTGGATCGATCCGTCGCGGTCGATCACCAGCGTCATCTGGCGGTTGACCTGTCCGGCCAGCTGCAGGTAAATCTCATCGCCGGGGCCCATCACGTAGCCTGGACCGACCGGCACATTCTGCACGGGAGCAAACGTCGTGGGCACACGGCGGAAGAGACTCGCGCCGTAGATCTCCAGCCGCTCGCCTGTAGAGGCCTCGACCATCTTCTGGAAGGGGCTCGGCGGCTCCGGCGGAAGCAGCGGCTGCATCTGGTTAGCCTGCAACTGCTGCGCCTCGGCCTCGCGCACCATGCGCGCCTGCCGCTGCACGTCTGTCTCGCCCTGGGGCGCGGTCGTCTGCTGCTGCTGC
>DASYBN010000140.1:0-2953 GCA_036500785.1 Acidobacteriaceae bacterium | reverse complement strand
ATCGACCAGAAGAAGGTGACGGACCTGGAGGCGGGACGGTCGTACATCTTTCGCATCGAGGCAGAGGAGATTCAAAGCGCGCGCAAGCAGGGCTTCCGCGCGACCGCCGATTTCTCGCAGCTGGCGAAACAGGACGCCATCATCATGTGTGTGCCGACGCCGCTCACCGGGCATCGTGAACCCGACCTCAGCTACATCGAGAACACGGCGCGCGCGGTTGCCGCGTGGCTGCAGCAGGGCCAGTTGGTTGTGCTGGAGAGCACCACCTATCCGGGCACGACCGAGGAGCTGCTGATCCCCATCCTCGAGCAAGAGAACAAGCAGGGCCTCAAGGCGAAGAGCGCCTCCACCGGCAATGACGATCGCGTCTTCTACGTGGCGTTCTCACCCGAGCGCGAAGACCCGGGCAACACCTCCGTCGCGCGGCGCGACATTCCGAAGGTGGTCGGCGGACATGAGAAGACCGCGACCGAACTCGCGGCCACGCTGTACGAGGGCATCTTCACGCGGGCGGTGCGCGTCTCCTCCACGCGCGTGGCGGAGATGACGAAGCTGCTGGAGAACATCTATCGCTGCGTGAACATCGCGCTCGTGAACGAGCTGAAGATGCTGGCGATGCGCATGGGAGTGGATATTTGGGAGGTCATCGACGCGGCTTCGACCAAGCCCTTCGGCTTCCATCCGTTCTACCCCGGGCCGGGACTTGGCGGGCACTGCATTCCGATCGATCCATTCTATCTGAGCTGGAAGGCGAAGGAGTACGACTTCAACACGCGCTTCATCGAGCTCGCCGGCGAGGTCAACGAGCGCATGCCGGAGTTCGTCGTCCAGAACGTCGCGACCGCGCTGAACGGTCATCGCAAGGCGCTCAACGGATCGAAGGTCCTGATGCTGGGCATGGCGTACAAGAAGGACATCGACGATCTTCGCGAGTCTCCTTCGCTGACCGTGATTGAGCTCCTGCGCGAACAGGGTGCCGAGGTGCTGTACAACGACCCGTACTTCCCCACAGTGGGCCGCGGGCGTCACTACAACCTCAACATGAAGTGCACCCCGCTCGAGAACCTTGGCGAGTATGACTGCGTACTGATCATGACCGACCACAGCGACTACGATTATGCCGATATCGTGCGGCAGTCGAAGCTGGTTGTCGACTCGCGCAACGCAACCAAGGGAATCCAGTCGGAGAAGGTCGTTCGCTGCTAGAAGCGTTTGCACTCCGGGCCGCGGCGGAGCATCGCCGCGGCTACATCCATCCTCGAAGCCGGTAATAAACGATCTTCGTTGTCTCAGTGAGCAGTTTCTCGAAGCCTGAGATCCGGCCATCCCAGTGTTCGCTCTGCTTCATGATGTCCGGCGCCGGATAAGGAATCACATCCATTCCCTGCCGGCGAAAGACGCGCACCGCCCGATACATATGAAAGTCGCTGGTGAGCAGCACCCGCCTTCCCGGAATGTTTTGTAGAAGCCGCGCTGTGTTGATGGCGTTTTCGTGTGTGCTGGTCGACTGCCACTCGGCCACGATCGCCTCGCTCGGCACTCCCTCCACAACGAGAAAGTCACGGATGGCCAGACCCGCTCCTCCGCTGATCACGATGGTCTTGTAGCCTCCGGTCTGCCAGGCCAGCAGAGCATAGCGCGCGCGCCAGTACGAGGAGTAGGAGATAAATCCGTGATCGTCGTTGGCTGCGCTCAGCAGAATGAGGACATCACCCTTCGGCTGATCGAGCGTACCCGCATACGCGTGAGCCCACCATCTATCGACCGGTGTGACGATGGCCAGCACTGCCAGCAGACCAATCGTCGCCAGCAAGCGGTAGAGCCATCGCCCGGTGGAATAGAGGAGCCGACGTCTGCTCGGACCGGCAGGACCGGTGTTCACGCCGGCGCTCCGTGCGTGGCTGCAGGCCGGCCGGCCACGACCGACTCGAAGACGTTCAGGAGCTCACCGGCAACGATGCTCCAGCTGCGGCTCCAGTGTGCGGAGATCGCGTTCGCGTCCCACGGCGCTGCGAGGACAGCCTCAAGGGCGGCGGCGAGCGCAGCCGCATCACGCGGCGGAATCAGACGCCCGCACTGATCACTCATGAGCTCAGGGATGCCGCCAACGTTCGTCGCGACCACAGGCCGGCCCGATGCAAGCGCCTCGAGGACGACGTTCGGACAGCCCTCCATATAACTGGGGAGTGTGACGAGATCGGCGGCAGCCATCCAGACCGCGACATCGTCGGGCGCGCACGGCGGCATCGGGTGAATGTAGCTCGCGGCCGCAGCGGCCTGGATAGCCTGCTCAATCTGCGGGCGGTCCGGGCCGGCGCCGACCATGTAGACCTGCAGATCAGGGCGTTGACTGCGGACTTTTACCGCGGCTTCAACGAGCTCGCGAAGGCCTTTCCGCACATCCGTGCGGCCGATGTATACGACCGTTGCAGCATTGAGATCGAGATTGAGCCTCCGCCTGGCCTCTGCCCGGTCACGCACATGGAAGGCGGCTGGATCGCACCCGTTGACGATCGATCGCGAGTGCTCAGCACTTGCACCCATTGTGAGGGCCCGTTGACGAAGATCTTCGCTGGCAGTGACGACATAGTCGGCTTGCTTCAAAACGGTTCGCGTCAGCCGCGCGGACACCGCATCACCGATACTGTGAAGGTCCGAGCCGATCGCCTTGGCGACTATGGGTACCGACAGCTTCTTTGCAATCTGTAGTCCCGCGTAGGCATCCGGGTAGAGGAAGATGCTCAGGATCAGGTCCGGGCGGAACGCGCGCACATGCGGAAGAAGCGCCCGCGCCGCCATCGTTCCGTTGAACGGCCGCGACACCAGGGGAACCGCGAAGTAGTCGTGATAGCTGACGCTCACGCCCGCGGGAGAGTAGGCCGGATCGAGTCCGTTGTAGAGCCGGGTGCGCGGACGCAGAAACGAAGGGTACGCCAGCTCCGGAAAGAAGACA
>DASYBN010000139.1:0-18303 GCA_036500785.1 Acidobacteriaceae bacterium | reverse complement strand
CTGGAAGCTCAATGCGCTCGGCGGGTTCGACATCGTGCCCTTCGTCACGCGCGCCGCCAGCTTCCTCGTCCGCTACGCTCCCGTCACGCAGCAGGAGCGCTGGGAGGAAAACGCCGGCTACAGTCCATCCACGCTCGCCGCCGTCATCTCCTGCCTCATTTGCGCCTCGGACATCATCTGCCAAAAGTTCCCCGACCTCGCCGACTTCCTCCTGGACTATGCCGACTGGATCGAGGCCCACCTTGATGAGTGGACCACCACGACCGCCGGCGTCCTGCTCCCCGAAGTTCCGTATCACTACATGCGCATCCGCCCGCCCGCCGAAGGCGAGCCCTTCCACAACCCCGCAATCCCTCCCGGCATGATCCACATCGCCAACCGCGAGCCTGGAGAAAAGAACGGGTTCGAAGCCCGCGAGGTGATCGACCCCGGCTTCCTCGAGCTCGTTCGCTACGGCATTCGCCGCGCCGACGATCCCCTCATCGTCGATTCCCTCAAGGTCGTTGATGCGGTCCTCAAGATCGACACGCCCTACGGACCGTCCTGGCGCCGCTACAACCATGATGGTTACGGTCAGCGCAAAGACGGCGGACCTTACATTGGTTATGGTCAAGGCCGCGCCTGGCCGCTCCTCACCGGCGAGCGCGCGCACTATCAACTCGCCGCCGGCAACGACGTCCGCCCGCTCATCGACGCTATCGAAAAGTTCTCCTCGATCGGCGGCATGCTCCCCGAGCAGGTCTGGGACTACGCCGACATGCCGTCCGAAGGCCTCTACTGCGGCCGCTCTGCCGGCTCCGCCCAGCCCCTGTGCTGGGCCCACGCCGAATACCTGAAGCTGCTCCGCTCCGTCTCCGACGGCAAGGTCTTCGACCGCATCTCCATCGTCGAAGAGCGTTACGGCGTCCCCAAAGACCAGCGCAAGTTCCAAAGCCGCATGGAGATCTTCCGCACCACCCGGCCCATCTCGGCCATGGTTTGCGGCGGCACGCTGCGCATCATTGATCCCGATCCTTTCCAGGTGATCTGGACTCCCGACAACTGGGCGACCACCAACACCACCGACGCGCGTCCGGTCGATTCCTTCGGCGCCTTCGCCGACCTGGTCGCCGGCGAACGCACCGGCACGCTGACATTTACGCTCTTCTGGCCCGGCTCCAGCCGCTGGCTCGGCCGCAACTACGAGGTCACCGTCCACGCCGAACAGCCCACCCAGATGCCCGCCTCCCGCAAACCCCAGAACTAGCTACCCGCAACCTAAACACTTCGACTATCATCTAAATGACCATGGCGAAGTCCCGAAAGCTCACCGACGAGGAAATGCAGGGCATCGCCCGCGCGCTCGCCGACCCGCGCCGCTTCGCCATTCTGCAGCAGATCGCGCGCCACGACTGCACCCCCTGCGCGTCGCTCGACGAGCAAAAGGTCCTCAGCCCGGCCACTATCTCCCATCACCTCAAGGAATTAGCCGACGCGGGTCTCATCGACGTCCAACGCGAAGGCCGCTGCGCCTCCCTGACGCTCCATCGCGACACCTGGAACGCCTACCTCGCCCAGCTCGCCAAACTGTAAGCAAGCTTCCGACGCGCTGACACTCACCATGCTGTCATCCTGAGCGAAGCCCCCGGAGGGGCGAACTCCAAGGATCCCCGCATTGTGCTTTTGCCTTTCTTTTTGTCATCCCCGAAGGGATCTGCTTTTCATAACATTTCGATAAATATCAAAACATCCTGAATCCTTCACCTCTCCGCCTCATCCATTTCGATATACGTCGAACAATTCGACAAGTATGAAAAGGAGAGACATCATGGCAAAGCTCGCAGGAAAAGTAGCCGTCGTCACCGGAGCCAGCAAGGGAATCGGAGCAGGTATCGCCAAGGCGCTCGGAGCTGCCGGAGCCTCCGTCGTCGTCAACTACTCCTCAGACAAACGCGGCGCTGAGAAAACCGTCGCCGAGATCACGAAATCCGGCGGCAAAGCGGTCGCAGTCGGCGCCAGCGTGGCGAATTCCACCGATATTGACAAGCTTTTCACAGAGACCACGAAAGCCTTCGGCAAACTGGACATCCTCGTCAACAACGCTGGCGTCTATTCCTTTAGCCCACTGGAAGCGGTCACCGAAGAAGAGATCAATCGCATCTTCACGACCAATGTCACCGGGCTTCTGCTTACAACCAAGGCTGCGGTTTCGCACTTCCCGGCGGAAGGCGGAAGCGTTATCAACATCGGGTCCGTGGTCAGTGAGTCCACGCCGCCCAACTCGTCCATCTACACCGGAACCAAAGGTGCAGTCGACGCGATTACCCGCGTTCTTGCCAAAGAACTCGGGCCAAAAAAGATTCGCGTGAACGCCGTCAATCCTGGCCTCACGATCACTGAAGGAACGCAAACCACCGGAATCGCCGGTTCGGACTTTGAAACGAACGCCGTCGCACAAACTCCGCTCGGCCGCACCGGTAAGCCCGAAGACATCGCGGATGTCGTGACCTTCATCGCCTCTGACGACGCCCGCTGGATCACCGGTTCGCTTCTTCAGGCCGGCGGCGGACTTCGCTGATTACGCAATATTCACAACGGCGGGACGAAACTTTCGAAACTTTCGTCCCGCCCACACGGTCCTATCCCTACACACGATCGACAATCGTGTACGGGTTGGCCACCAAGAACAGGAGAAGATTATGAACCTCGTCCTTACGCTTCTTCCCCTCGGCCTCGTTGCCGTCAACTACATCGTCGCGGACATCCGGGATCGCCGTCGCAATCCGGATGCTGAGCCAATCTGCGGCTGATTTCTCTCTCATGCAGGCGTGGAACAGGAGTGTTCCACGTGGAACATTCATTAGTTCCGGAATAATAAATGTGGGAAACGCTGTTTTCTGTGGATCGCACCTGGACGCGTTTCGAATATCGCTCCCGGCCCTGCGAACCAAGCCTCTTGCCTCCGGCACGCGAGATTGCCAGCGATGATCTAGAGACGCTCGGCCGGTCAATGGCCGAGGGTTCGGCAGGGGCCGGAGCTACTCTCCCACGATAGTGCTAAATACTGTGGTCTGAACGGTTTCCGGGTCACGGCCTCAGCCACGCGGAACACTCCGGCTTGCCCGTGAAACATGAGAAAATATAAGAGATGATCTCTGTCTCTAATGTCACTATGCGCTATGGATCGAAGCTCCTCTTCGAGGATGTTTCGGTCACGTTCCACGACGGCCGGCGGTACGGCCTCACCGGCCCGAACGGTTCCGGCAAGTCCACGTTTATGAAGGTCCTCACTGGCGAGATCGACCCGCAGAAGGGCACGGTCGTGCGCCCGAAGAAGTTCGGCGTGCTGAAGCAGAACCAGTATGAGTTCGACGCGTTTCGCGTGATCGACACCGTGATCATGGGCAACAAGGCGCTCTGGGCTGCGCTCGAGGAGCGCGAGGTCATTTACTCGAAGCCCGAGATGACGGACGAGGACGGCATTCGCCTCGGCGAGCTCGAAGGCATCGTCGGGGAAGAGGACGGTTACGAGGCTGAGCCGAACGCCGCGATCCTGCTGCAGGGGTTGGACATTCCCGACGAGCTGCACGAGCGCAAGATGAGCGAGCTGCAGGGCGGACAGAAGGTGCGCGTTCTGCTGGCGCAGGCGCTATTCGGAAATCCCGACGCGCTGTTCCTCGACGAGCCGACAAACTATCTCGATCTCGACTCGATCCACTGGCTTGAGAACTTCCTCAACCGCTATAGCGGCACCGTTATCACGATCTCGCACGACCGGCACTTCCTCAACTCGGTGTGCACTCACATCGCCGATATCGACTA
Source organism: Acidobacteriaceae bacterium (assembly GCA_036500785.1). Lineage (GTDB taxonomy): Bacteria > Acidobacteriota > Terriglobia > Terriglobales > Acidobacteriaceae > Granulicella. The sequence goes on along the minus strand of DASYBN010000139.1, from coordinate 14,502 downwards.
CGAGACGATCATCACCTACACGGGTGGCTACGACGACATGGTGCTGCAGAAGACGCAGGTCCGCAGCCGCATCGAATCGCAGAACGAGCAGCGGGAGAAGAAGATCGCGCAGCTGAATGAATTTATCGCGCGATTCTCTGCAGGTACGCGCAGCTCGCAGGTCAACTCCCGTAAGAAAGAGGTCGAGCGCCTGCAGACGACTGAGCTCGCGCGCTCGAACATCCAGCGTCCATTTATCGCTTTCAAGATGGAACGGCCGAGCGGCAAGCACGTGCTCGAGTTCGAGCAGGTGAACAAGAGCTACACGCAGCCGGATGGCAAGACCGAGCATGTAATCCGCAACTTCTCTGCGGGCGTGATGCGCGGTGACAAGGTGGTGCTCGTCGGACGCAATGGCCAGGGAAAGACCACGATGCTGAAAGCGCTGCTCGCCAACACCGGTATCGACCAGACGGAGAAGAGTGACATTGACTCCGGCGAGGTGAAGTGGGGACACGAGGCGCAGATCGGCTACTTTGCACAGGACCATACCGGAGCAATTCCGAAGGGCACGACGGCTGCGGAGTGGCTGCACAGCTTCGATCCGAAGGCTGCGAAGGAAGACATCCGCGGGCTGCTCGGGCAGATGTTGTTCCGCGGTGAAGAGGGCATGAAGAAGACCGAGGCGCTCTCAGGCGGCGAGGCGGCGCGGCTGATCTTCTGCAAGCTGATGCTGCAGAAGCCGAACATTCTCGTGCTGGACGAACCGACGAATCACCTCGATCTGGAGAGCATTATGGCGCTGAATACTGCGCTGCAGCGTTACGAGGGAACGGTGTTCCTTGTCACGCATGATCAGGACCTGGTTGAAGAGGTGGGCACACGGATCTGGCACTTTGAGGGCGGACCGGACGACTTCCACATCACGGACCACAAGGGACCGTACGAAGAATACGAGCAGCAGCTCGCGCTGGCGGCGAAGTAGAGGATCGCGCTCTGCATCAAGAGTACGAGCAGCAGCTAGCGCTGGCGGCGAAGTAGAGGCTACTGCGATTTAGCGGCGCCGAGGGTCTGTCCGGGCGGAACGCAGAGCTTCCAATCGGGCCTGGAGAGACAGCTCCAGCCGGCGGCCCACGGATCTGCGGTGGGGCTGCCGACGGTTTCGGTAAACGGGCTCTGCTGCTCCGGCGCATTGACTCGCATGGCCAATACAAAGCCGACGCGGCTTAGCGTATCGCGCGCGGTCGCGTCGGTACGGAACAGGCGGTTGCCTGGCATCGGGGTCTCGACGAAGTATGTCCAGTCGATCTTCGGAAGCTCTTCCGGGCGCGGCTTGATGGGAATAATCGGCAGGTTCAGCCAGCCTGTGTTGTAGAGCACAAGCTCGTGATGCCTGAAGTAGTCGGCGCCTGCCCAGTACTCCGGGTTGTAGAAAAGCCCAGCCGGCGCAAAGACGCCGAAGGGCCGCGTCAGCAGACCGGGTTTGTCGGTCTGCACGACGGGCGCATCGCGCAGCGTTGCGATGGCGCGCGCGACGGGGCTGATGCGGTGAACTCCGAGCGCGAGACTGAAGATCGATACGAAGACAGCCACGACAGCCAGGGCGATCGTGCCACGCGTGTTTTTGGCCATCGCTGCGGATGCTGCAACGGCGACGCTCAGGTAGAGCAGCAGCAGCAGTCTCCAGGCGAAGTAGAAGCTTCCGTTCAGGTCAAGAGGAACGAAGGGAAGGGCGACAGTGAAGAGCACTGCAAAGATGGTCCAGACCAGCGGCCAACTCCAGCCTTTGGACCGGAAGTTGCGAAGAGCGTATCGGACGGCAAAAATCAGTGCGATCGCGAAGACGATCGAGATGCCAAGCCTTTGAACGAGCGCAGAGCCTGATGTTCCGGTGAATACTGTGAGGCCCCGCGTCCGCAGGTAGTCGAAGAGGTTCAGCCAAACCTGCTGCAGGTACGGCGGTTTCGATTTGACCTCTCCGGGAAAGGTTGGCGGCAGCTTACTTGAGAACAGTTTGAGATAGAAGTAGCCCATACAGCCGGCAATTACAACGAGCAGGTCGCCACGGAAGCCTGCGAGCACGGCACGGCGTGCGTCGGGTTCCTTCGCCATGCGCGAGCGCAGCAGGCGCAGAGCCAGCTCAAAGAAGCAGAAGACCAGCACGAACATCCATGGCACAGGATGCGTGAACAGGATGATGACTATCCAAAATAGAAACAGAAGCCGTGAACGCCACGTTGGGTGCGCCTGGTTTCGGCACCATACAGCGAGTGCGAAGCAGGCGAAGACGCTGGCGATGCAGTAGTTCACAAAGCCCATCATCAGGGGCCAGTTAATGAAGACGGGTGTCATCAACAGCGGCGCCCAATCGGCTTTGCCGCTGACTGCGCGAGTGAGCGAGCGCAAACCCACGGGAAGCAGGATGAAATACAGGCAGACGATCAGCTTGTCCGCCATCTCGAGGCTGGTTACTTTACCGAGCACGACGAGACCGTAGTAGTAGAACGAATACGGCGGGAAGTAGTGGCCGATGTAGTAGTCGTGCGTGTAGACGGTGGATTTGTGCGCGAGCAGCTGGCGGAAGATCTCGACACAGTAAAGATGCAGCGGTCCATCCTGCGAAGGGAACACAGGCATGGAAAGCACCCAGCCGCAATAGAGAAGCACGATGATCGCTTGCAGAGAAAGAGCGAGCCAGTAGCTCCGTGAATGTTCAGGTTGCATGCGGCGCAGATTCCCTCTTTGAACGGTGCGTTCGTCTGTCCCGGTGCTCTCTTGCAACTCGGTGATGACATGAGTGTAGCGTCTATGGATTTCAGATGCGTCGGCTTAGCGGGCGCCTGCACCAGAGTTGGATGATACGAATGCTTCCGGTAGACTCACTACACACTCTTCAGTGTTTTCCAAGCTCGTCCTGGGACGAGGTCAGCCGAGGCGACTGAATGGCAAGAGTTGTTGTGATTGGAGCGGGAGCGATGGGACTCGCTGCCGCCTACCGCGCCGCCAAAGACGGCCATGAGGTTGACCTTATCGAAGCGGCGCCGGAGCCCGGCGGGATGGCGGGCCACTTCGACTTCGACGGCATCTCGCTAGAGCGCTTTTATCACTTCGTATGCAAGACCGATTACCCGACCTTCGAGTTGCTGAAGGAGCTGGGGCTCGGCGGTGCGATGCAGTGGCGTGCGACGTCGATGGGCGTGTTCACGGGAGGAAAGATGCACCGCTGGGGTGACCCAGTGGCGCTCCTTCGGTTTCCGCATCTTTCGCTGTGGCAGAAGATCAGGTACGGTCTGTTTGCGCTGGTCTCGGTGCGGAGGAACAGCTGGCCGGCGATCGAGCATGAGTCGGCGAAGATCTGGATCAGGCGGTGGTGCGGCGATGGTGTGTACAAGCTGCTATGGGAGCCGCTGTTCCGGTACAAGTTTTATGAGTATGCGGATAACATCTCGGCGACGTGGATATGGACGCGCGTGCGGCGGGTGGGACGGTCGCGGCGCAGCATGATGCAGGAGGAGATGGGATATATCCAAGGCGGATCGGTGACGCTGGTGAATGCGCTGGTCGATGCGATTCAGAAGCACGGCGGACGCGTTCATCTGGGAGAGCCCGCGGTAGAGGTGAAGTCTGCGGACGGCCGCGTGACCGGCGTGCAGACAGCAAAAGACTTCTATCCGGCCGATGCTGTGATCTGCACGTCGCCGACGCCGTATGTGGCGGCGCTGGTGCCGGGTCTTCCGGAGGACTGGAAGCAGAAGTACAACGCGATCCACAACATTGGAGTGATCTGCGTGATCTTCAAGCTGCGACGTCCGGTGAGCCCGCACTTCTGGGTGAATATCTCGGAGCCGGGTATTGAGATTCCGGGGATCATCGAGTTTTCGAATCTGCGCAATGTAGGCGGAGACAGCATCGTTTACGTTCCGTACTACATGCCGGTGACGAACGAGAAGTTCTCCTGGCCGGATGAAAGTCTGCTGAGGGAGGCGTTCGCCTGTTTGCAGCGACTGAACCCAGCGTTGACGGGTGATGACATTCTGGCGACGAAGGTCGCGCGGCTCAAGTACGGGCAGCCAATATGCGAACCGGGGTTTGCTGAGAAGATTCCGCCGGTGCAGACGCCGATCGAGGGATTGCAGATCGCCGACACCTGCTACTACTACCCGGAAGATCGCGGAATCGCGGAAAGCGTGCGGCTGGGTCAGCAGATGGCGGCCGCGATAGGCTGAAAGAGGCTGCTGTTCGTGGATATTTCGTTGCGAAGTTTCAAGATTTCCGGGGGTATGGAATTGCATGAGCGGTAACAAGATCGTGGTTACGGGAGCTGCTGGTCTTGTGGGTCAGAACCTGATTCCGCGGCTGAAGGCGAGCTCTCTCGGGGAGATTGTTGCGATCGACAAGCACCCCACGAATGTCGAGATTCTTCGCCGTCTTCATCCGGATATTCGGATAATTCATGCCGATCTCGCAGAGCCGGGGGAGTGGGAAGAGGCGCTGCGCGGATGCACGCACCTGGTGCACGGGCATGCGCAGATTGGCGGCATCTTCCCCGAGGAGTACGTGCGCAACAACGTCACGGCGAGTGAGCGCGTGATGGCAGCGGCGGTGCGGTGCGGCGTCTCGTATGTGGTGAACATATCGTCGTCGGTTGTGAACTCGGCGGCGACGGACGATTACACGGAGACGAAGAAGGCGCAGGAGAAGCTTGTTGCCGAGACGGGCCTTCCGCAGGTGATCCTGCGGCCGACGCTGATGTTCGGGTGGTTCGATCGCAAGCATGTGGGATGGCTCGCGCGATTCATGCAGCGGGTTCCCGTGTTTCCGATTCCGGGCAACGGGCGGTTTTTGCGGCAGCCGCTGTATGCGGGCGACTTCTGCGATGTGATTGTGAGCTCGCTGAAGAACAAGGTCACAGGCGCGTTTAATATCACGGGGCAGGAGCGGATCGACTACATCGACCTGATGCGGGCGGTGAAGCAGGCCACGGGTGCGCGTGCAAAGATCGTGCTGATCCCGTACCGACTGTTCTGGATTTTGTTGAAGATCAACGCGTTGTGGGACAAGAACCCGGCCTTTACAGCACGGCAGCTCGAAGCGCTGGTGACGCCGGATGTGTTTGAAGTCATCGACTGGCCGAGGATCTTCGGTGTGCGCGCGACCCCGCTGCAGGAGGCGCTGAACGAGACGTTCCGCGATCCCAGTTACTCAGGTGTGACACTCGAATTCTGACGGCCGCCAACGGCTGTTATCGTTAAAATCGAAATGGAGAATGGCCTCTGTCAGTCATGCGCGGCCCACTGACCAGGGAAGTACGACGCGCTGAGCGCGTGCGCCCTTCGCGGGGGATCAGTGGCCCGTGGCAGGCGTGGCTTTGTGTCTTCTTGTTGGCAATCTGCATCTTTGCCGCCTTGCCGTTCGCTGAGATCGGGATCAACGACGACTGGTCGTACATTTTCACTGCTCAGACGTTTGCACGTACTGGCCACCTTGCTTTCAATGGCTGGGCCGCGCCGATCCTCGGATGGATGGTTCCGTGGGGTGCTCTGTTCGCCAGACTCTTCGGGATGTCGTTCACTGCCGTGCGGCTGTCTATGGTTCCGCTGGGCATGCTCTGCGCCGCTTGCTTTTGGGCGGTGTTGCGACGGTTCGGCCTAAACGCGGCGCATGCGACGTGCGGCACGCTGTGTTTCGTCCTGTCGCCGCTATTTACGGGAATGACGGCTGTATTCCTGTCGGATGTGCCCGGCGTATTGAGCGTGCTGCTGTGTATCTATTGCTGCCAGCGCGCGATTGAGGCCGCCACTCTGCGGTCCGTGGCGGTCTGGCTGGCGCTCGCCTCGCTAGGAAATGTGGTGACCGGAAGCGTGCGTCAGACGTCGTGGCTCGGCGCGCTCGTCGTGGTACCGTGCTGCGGATATTTGCTGCGTAAGCGCCGCGGTGTGGTTCTGCTGACGGCCGTGCTGTGGGTGCTGAGCGTCGTCGGGATCGCACTCATCGTGGATTGGTTCAATCATCAGCCCTACGTCCCGCCGGAGAAGCTGATTCAGGGGCATCTGACGGGAGCGTTGCTGGCCCAACTCATGGGCCAATTGCTGCGCGGGGCGCTCACGGTGTTGCTGCTCGTGGTTCCCGTTACAGCTGCGGCCCTTTACGGGATCCGCGGGTTCTCTCGGCAGTCGTGGTACCGATGTTGCCTGATTCTGGCAGGAGTTCTGGCTCTTCTCGTCGTGCTGAAGTATACCGGGCATCTTTCGGACTGGCTGCCGCCGTGGCTCTCAGCCATCATGGATACGGAAGGGATCATGCACGGGGGCTCCGCGGTTGGTGCGTTTGGCCCACCAATGGGCTTGCGCTGGCGTGAGGGTATCGCAGCGGCGGTAATCCTCGCCTCGGTGGCTTTTCTTGCGTCTGCGTCAACGTACGACACTGGAAAGAGACGCGCAGAGCTGCCTGTATCGGCTCGCACGGTCAGAATTTTGCTGCTACCACTGCTGATCTGCTATGTCGGTCTGCTTCTGCCCCGGGCAACGTTCGACTGTATTTATGACCGTTATCTCTTGATTCCCGTCGCGATCGTGCTGGTATTTTTGTTGCGCTGGCACCAGGAGCGGATGAATGAAGCGGTTCCGGCGATCAGCTTTGTACTCATCGTGGTGTTCGGTCTTGTCTCGGTTCTCGGGCTGCACGATCTGTTCGCAATGAACCGTGCTCATGTCCGGATTGCGCGGGAACTGGAATTGGCCGGAACGCCGCGAACACAGTTCTTTGGCGGATTTGGGTTCGATGGATGGACCCAGTTGGAAGCTTCGGGTTACATGAATAATCCGCTCATCCAACGTCCCGCGGGTGTATATCACCGGGTGCAATTTGACGACGATAGTTCGAGCCCGTGCTACTACAGTTTCCAGCGATTCACGCCGGTGATTCACGCAAGATATGCCATCGTGAAGGAGATTCTTCCGTGCTTTGGTCCCAGCCCATTTGCTCCTGTGTCGTACCGCACGTGGCTTCCGCCGGGTACGCGTCATCTCTACGTGCAAACCTTGCCCACGTCGGGTCCCGCGGCCCGATAGTCGTGGCGTGGCCGCCGGTCCAGATTCTGCGGGAAGCGCGATATATTTAGAGGCAAGGTGTGGCCCTGCCCGAGCTGCGGACAGACGAAGTTCCGGCGCGTGTCGCGTCGCAAACGAGATTTTCTATGGGTTCTGCTCCGGCGGTATCCGTGGAGGTGCGCGAACTGCGGTCGGCGCGTCCACCTTCCACTGCGCGGTTCCACCGTTCAGAATTAGACGCGCTGAGATTCTTCGCCTTCCTGGTGGTCTCCTCCGACCACGTCCCGATAGGGCCTTTGGCTGCAGATATTCTTTTCTTACCTGAGCTCTAAGTAAGGTCCAAGCCTCGGGCTGGAACATCGGGTGCCTTGGTGTATCGGACCTGCAGGCGTCCCGCGATCTTCGCGCCAATGCGAATGAATGGTTCCTCGACAAAGCGGTATCCGATATACGCCAACGCCGCCACAGCCGCGAACTCCACCGCTAGAACGGCGGCGACCGAGTGAAGGCGTAGGTAGTAAACCGCAAGCGCCAAAGCCCAGATGTGTAGGAGATAGATGCTGTACGAGTGCTTCGCAATCTCATGGGCTGCCCTTGTGATGGCAGATCGGCGCATTTGGCGAAAGAACGGCAGCGCTAATCCCAGCAGCAGGCAAGCGCACCATCCAGATTTCATCGAAGGATGGAGTTCGAATGCTGTAGACAGAAGCAGCACGAGGAGTCCGAACGTCCATCCCGGCAGGCGGGGCTTCCGGTGCATGAAGCCGATGTAAGCGATGACTCCCGGTAGGAAGTTCGGAATCACGCTGATGGTGTTGGCTCCGAAGCTGCCGAAGTTGACACTGATGGCTACTGCCGAGAGCAGCCACAGCAGCAGGAACGGCCAGATAGTTCTCTCTTTACGCGCGAAAACAAAAATCATTGGCAGCGCGAGATACATCTGCACCTCAATTGGCAGCGACCACATCACACTCTCCACTGTCTGCCGGTGGACGAGATTGTTCATTAGCGTGAGGTTGGCGAGGAAGGTGCTTGGCGTTATCGGGACGTACAAAAACGGGTGCTCTGCGTTCCCATTCACAGGCAGGTGAAGGATGCAAACGATCACGATTACGACGATCGCGAGCGGATAGATGCGGAAAGCTCGCCGGATATAGAAATCAAGCGTGTGTGGGCGCCGTTCGAGGGACCACATGAGCACCAGGCAGGTGTGCACGAAAAACAGGAATACTCCGAACACCCCGAACCATGGCACGTCGAACGGGCCGACCCGGTATATTCGGAACGCCTGCAGCGTATGGTCGGCGAGCACCGCCATCACCGCGAATGCTCTCATAAAATCTAGGTTGGATTTGTCCTGCGCATGTCGCTTCGCGCTGGAACTTCCCTCGTCCGCGGTTTGGGTGAGACCGCCCGCCGATTTTCCCGCGGTTCGCAAGGATAAGATTATACAAGGCCTGTTCTGGGCAGCTATGCAGACGAACTCCTTATATCGCGTGGCGTTTGCGTGCGCCATCGCCGTGGTGCTGTTGAATACGTGGCTTGCAGAGCGCGCGTTGCACACGTTGATTGCGGCGCAGTACTGGCAGTCGCACACACTCGAGGTGATCTCGCAGACTGAAACGCTGGTGGCGCAGGTGCGCACGGCGGAGAGTGCGGCGCGCGGGTACATCATGACCGGCGCTCCGGGCTTCGAGGAGCAGTACGCTCGCTCGCGAGTGCAGATTGATCAGAGCACGGCGAACCTTCAGCGTCTGACCGGCGACAACAGCTCGCAGCAGTCGCGCATTCGTGCGCTGAAGGACCGCATTGCATCGAAGCTCGCCGCGCTGCAGGCGGGAATTTCGGTTCGCCGCGTGCAGCCGCAGGGAATGCTCGATCCGGCGCTGCTTGGGCCGGTGATTCAGGACACGCCGGAGCGCATGGACAGCGTGCAGAATACGATTCACGACATTGAGACGGAGGAGCACAGGCTTCTGTCGCAGCGGATTGCGGATTCGTCGGCAGCGCGCCGGGAGGTGTGGTTCAGCTTCACGCTGGCGTTTGTGCTGGATTTCCTTCTGCTGATCGCCGCCTTCGAACAACTGATGCGCGCCGGCCGGGCTCGCGACCGCATTGAGGCGAGTGCGCAGGAGATCGCAGTTTTGAATCGCGAGCTGACGCAGGTGAATGAGGAGCTGGAGCACCGGGTTGAGGAGAGGACGCGCGAGCTCGCAGTCTCGAATCAGGAGCTGGAGGCGTTCAGCTATTCGGTGTCGCACGATCTGCGCGCGCCGCTGCGCACGATCGACGGCTTTTCACTGGCGCTGCAGGAGGACTTCGCAGACAAGCTGGACGAGCAGGGAAGGGACTACATTACACGCGTACGCAATGGCGTGCAGCGGATGGGATCGCTGATCGACGCGCTGCTGCAGCTGTCGCGCGTGACGCGCACGGAGCTGCAGCATGAGCAGGTGGATCTCTCGCAGTTGGCGACGCTGGTGTTTAACGAACTGCGCGCCGGCGATCCGGGCCGGGAGGTGGGCTGGACGGCAGAGCCCGGTTTGACGGCCGACGCCGATCCGCGCCTAATGCGTGTGGCGTTCGAGAATCTCATCGGGAATGCGTTGAAGTTCACCTCGCGCACACCGGGCGCCGCGATTCGGTTTGGGAGTAGCAGCCAAGACGGCAAGACCGTATACTTCCTTCGGGACAATGGAGCGGGTTTCGACATGAAATATGTCGATCGTCTTTTCACCGCGTTCCAACGTCTGCATGGCGAGCGGGATTTCAAGGGGTCCGGCATTGGCCTGGCCACCGTTTCGCGCATTATTCGGCTTCATCATGGATCCATCTGGGCGGAAGGGGAGCCCGGCAAGGGAGCTGCATTTTTCTTTACCCTGACGGCCTGATCCGGCGTTTTGGGAGCGCGGGCGTCGCAACCGGAATTGCGGCAAAATGAGTGATGATGATTCTTCTGGTTGAGGATGATCCGGACCACGAGGCGCTGGCGATTCGAGCACTGCGCAAGGCCAATGTGGCCAATGAGATTCAGGTGGCGCGCGACGGCGCTGAAGCCCTCGAGTACCTGAATGCAGTGGCGGCCGGCAGCAAACCGACCCCGCAGCTGGTGCTGCTTGATCTGAAGCTGCCGAAGGTCGAGGGGCTCGAGGTTCTGCGTAGCATTCGCGCTTCGGACAAGACGGCGCTGCTACCGGTGGTTGTGCTGACTTCGTCAGACGAAGAGCGGGACATCGTGTCCAGCTACCGTCTCGGCGTGAACAGTTACATTCGCAAGCCTGTGAACTTTACTGATTTCGCCGAGGCGACACGTCAACTCGGCATGTACTGGCTTCTGCTCAACCAATGTCCACCGCCGCAATAAGCTCTGAGAAGCCTCTTCGCGTTCTCCTCATAGAAGATTATGAGGAAGACGCGGTGCTGCTCGAGCGCTTTCTCGCGCGTGCCGGGTACAAGGTGCATGCGCGGCGCATTGATACTGAAGCGCAGCTGCGCGAGATCCTTACCCAACCGGAGCTGATTGACCTGGTGCTGGCGGACTATACGCTGCCGAGCTTCAGCGCGCGCGATGCACTGGCGATCATCCAGGAGAGCCGCCTGGAGGTGCCGTTCATTATCGTGTCGGGCACGATTGATGAGGTTTCGGCCGTCAGCGCGATGCGTGCGGGAGCGCACGATTATGTGCTGAAGGGGCATCTTGAGAGGCTGCTGCCGTCGATCGAGCGCGAGCTGGCCGACGCGGAGCGCCGGCGGGAGCGGCTGCGCACCGAAGCAGAGCTGCGGCTTGTGCAGCAGCGGTTCTCGGCGACGTTCAATCAGGCTGCGGTCGGAATGGCGCACACCTCGATCACGGGACGATTTCAGCTTGTGAATCAACGGCTCGCGGAGATGCTCGGCGTTGCGGTTGACCGGTTGGCGACGCTGTCGCTCACCGATTTCCTGATGCCGTCGGAACGGGAGCAGGAAGCAGCAGAGCTAGCTGCTCTGGTCGCAGGAAAGAAGGCTGGGTATTGCGTGGAGAATGAGCTGCTGCGCTCCGATGGTACGACCTTCCCAGCGCAGCTGACGGTGTCGTTGCTCCGGGAAGACGATTCGAGGGCGCCGAGTCTGCTGTGGGTCGTGGAGGACATCTCGGCGCGCAAGGCAGCGGAGCGCGAGACGGGCGAGCTGATGACGCGGCTGATCAACTCCGAGCGGCTCGCCGCCGCCGGGCGGATGGCGAATACGCTGGCGCACGAGATCAACAATCCGCTTGAAGCGCTGACGAATATTGTTTATCTGCTGCAGACGCATGATCTCCCGCCGCAGGCGCGCGAGCTTGCAGCGGTGGCCGCGCGTGAGTTGGAGCGCGTGGGACACATCACGCGCTCGACGCTGAGCTTTTATCGCAAGGTGCCGGGACGCATGCTCGACCTTCGCACGATCCTGGATGAGGTGGTGCAGCTGTTCAGCTCGCGGGCGATGCAGCACCGGATCCATATCGAGTCCAGTTTTGACGACAGCGTGCGTGAGGCGGTCTACGACCCGGCGCTGCGGCAGGTGTTTGCAAACCTTGTAGGGAATGCGATCGAGTCGATGGAAGGCAGCGGCGGCAGGTTGATTGTGCGGGCGCGTCTCGAACGCTCGCAAAGCGTTGTTCTCATCTCCGACACCGGTCATGGGATCGAGCCGGTGCACCTTCGTTCCGTGTTTGAGCCGTTCTTTACGACCAAGGGAGAGCGCGGCACCGGCCTGGGGCTGTGGGTCACGCGTGGCATCGTGGAGGAGCAGGGAGGTCGCCTGCATCTGCGGACACGCACCAGCGGACGCTGTCGCGGAACCACGGTGCGGGTCGAACTTCCGGTGGTGCGCCAGGCCGGTGTGGCCTCGAACACAATGGTGCTGGTGAACTGAGCTTCAGATCGCCCAGGGCTGCCGGATTTAGAATCCAGCTATGGAACATACGAGCGGGCGCGAGACAGCAAGCGGGAAGAACGTTTTGGGGCAGAGGCTTGAGACGTGTGGCTGTGAGCCGATGACCGGCTTCTACCGCGATGGCTGCTGCAACACCGGGCCCGATGATCCCGGCGTACACAGCGTCTGCTGTGTGGTGACCGAGGAGTTCCTGCGGGTTTCGGCGCAGCTCGGTAATGATCTCTCCACACCAATGCCGCAGTTTGGATTTCCGGGGCTCAAGCCGGGCGATCGATGGTGTGTGTGTGCGGCGCGATGGCTCGCGGTGCAGCGTGCGGGAGCAGCCTGCCCCGTTTTCCTGGAGGCAACGCACGAGGCGACGCTCGAGATCATTCCGTTCGATCTGCTGCTCGAGTATGCGGTGATTCCCAAGACGCTGCACTAAGGCTCAAAAAAATAAATAAGGCTCAAAAAACATCAGAGGCAGCGGAACGGTGCGGAAATCTCCGCGCCGTCCTGCTGCCTCTGGTGTCTACTCGCTTACGTTTCTAGTACGTGAAGTGCATGCCGAACGTGAACGCTCTGGAGCCGCCGATCGTTCCCGTGACGGACCCGAAGTTGGCACCGTTGTTGGGACATCCCTGCGCTCCGACGGTGTTGGAGCTTGTGCAAGAACCCTGTCCCGGGTTCAGGTAGAGCGGAATGATCGTGCTCTTTCCGCTGCCTGTTGTGATCGGCTTCTGGTCGAGATTCGTGAGAGCCGATTGCTGATCGACCGTATTGTTGGCCGTGACAATCTGCCCGTAGTTCACGTAATAGTCGCTCGGACTGCAGTTGCCATAGAGAGGCTTCTGACTTGACTCCGCAATGGCAGTGTTCGAGCAAGCCGAAGATTGGCGGATCTCCGTCTGGTTCTGCGGAACGTCAAGGCTGGTCGTATTCGTCACGTTGAACATATTGAAGTCGAACCGCAGGCCGTAACGCTCGGTGAACTGGAACTGCTTGCGAATGGAGAGATCCAGCCGCTTCTGCAGCGCCTGACGGAAAAGGTTGCGCTGGCCCGGAACGAAGTCCGTCTCGTAGATGTCCTGCGGGTCAGTTCCTGTCGACACCGGAATGCCCTTCTCTCCCGGCTGCAGGTACTTAATGGCGATATCGTTCGGGTTGATTGCAGGGATGTAGTTGCCACCGGATGCGCGGAACGATCCCCGATTCCCGGTCATCGCGGCCTGCACGTTCTGCGGGTTCGCGATGGGGAGCACGGGGTTCATCAGCGTCGGGTAGTCGCCGAAGTACGCGCTGCCGACTGCGCCGTAGAACTCATACAGTGAGTACGGCTCGCCACTCTGCACGATGCCGATGCCCGTGAGCGCCCATCCGTTCGTGAGATAGGAAAGGGCTGTGTACTTCGCGGCGATGTCCGGCAAGGTTGCGAGGAAGTCGACCGTGATGACGTGCGTGCGATCGAAGTCCGAGGATGCCCAGGAATCGCGCAGGCGGTTCGGGTTGTCACCGGTGAAGAAGAGGCCAATGTCGCTCTGTTCGTCCAGCGCGAGGCTCCACGTGTAGCTGACGCTGCCTTGGAGATGGTGCGTCATCTGCTTGCGAAGCTGCGCCTGCAGAGCGTCATAGGCCGAGACGCCGACGGTCCTGAACTCCGCCGCATTCGGGCTGTAACCGATATACGGGGTGCGGAAGTCCGTGTTGCCGCCGTCTTCGGAGTTCCACGGTTCGACTGCGATCGGCGCATAGTCGTCGTACTTGCCGAGTCGCACGTTCTGATTCAGAACCTCGAAGCCGTAGGTTCCCGTTTCGCCCCAGATCGGGTTGGTCGGCGTGGCAAGTCCAGGCTCGTTGAACGGAATCGGAATGACGGCATGACGCCCGCGGTTGCCGACGTACCCCAGCAGCACCGCGAGATCATTGCGCGGCTGCCACTGCATTTTGAGCGTGTAGTTGATTGTGTACGGAAGCACGTTGTTCTTGTCATACGCGCCGAAGTTCAGAGCGTACGGGCAGTCCAGGTAGTTCTCCTGGTTGTTCCATCCGCTGCAGTTCTGTCCATAGGAAGGATCCGCGGCGCCCGAGTAACCGAGCGCTGGGTTTAGGCAGGTTTTAGTCGCTGTCGGTCCGCAGCCCACGGTGTTCTGCAGCTGCTGGTTGATGAAGGTCGCGCTGCCGGTGGGTACGTTGTCCATGCTGGCGGCTGAGCCCAGCGGCGCCTTCAGCGTCGTGCCTGTGCCCGTCACGTAGTTGGTCAGCGGAGCGGACTCGGTCACACCGAAGGGGCCGCCGCTGCCGTTGCCGGCCGGCTGCGAAAGATACGTGAACAGCTCGCCGCGGTCGTAGTAGATGCCGGCTCCGCCGCTGATGACCACCTTGCCGGCATTTGCCGTGGGCGACCACGCAAAGCCGATGCGTGGCGAAAGTCCCCACTGCCGTCCCGTTAAGGTCGAGTCGCTCGTGCCCGGCGTTGCGTTTGGATTATTGCCTGCGATCACGAAGCCCGAGTTGTTCACCGTGAAGCCATCGGTGATCGTTCCGGTCACGTCGTAAGCCGAAGGATCAAAGTTGAACATGT